>JBBUAS010000043.1:0-12347 GCA_038058555.1 Patescibacteria group bacterium
TTATCCACGCCGCCAGCGTTCATCCTGAGCTAGGATCAAACTCTAACTAAAAGTTTCAGCCTCGTCGGCTGATCCGCCGTTGAGGCGGAAATAAGAACGAAACAAAACAAAAAACAGAATCTCAAAGAGATTATTTTTTAGTTATTGTCAGAGTTCAATCTTTGCTCTAAAAATTATTACTAACAAAAAAACAAACAAGCTTGCACTTGTCCTCAAAAACTATTCTTTTTTCAAAGAAAGTGTTCACCCCGCCGAAGCGGAGAAATTAAAACGTCATTCCACTAAAGGAAAGACGTAAGGAAAAGTATATATGAAGGAAAATTAGAAGTCAAGCATAAAAAAAGCCTTTATCCAAGGCTTTTTTTATGCTAATTCTATTTCTTCTTTGGTTTCTTTTTCTCTTTTCTGTGCCCATCTCCTTTGGCCATAAAATTGATTGATTAAAGTTAGTAATTAAACTACTACGAAAGATGCTTGGAAACAAGCTTGGTCATCTCAAACATATTGACCACGCTCTTTCCGCCAAACACTTTCTTCAAGTTTGCGTCAGCATTGATATTGCGTTTGTTCTTCGAGTCTTGAAGATTATTCTTTTTAAGATAGACCCACAACTTTTTAACTACCTCGGAGCGGGGCATCGGACCCTTGCCCACAACTTCGGCCAACTCGGCGCTTATCTTCATCGGCTTCATAAATGCGGAAACTTTTTTTTCTGCCATAAAATTATTCTTGTCCTGCAGTGAGCTCTGCTCTACTGCTAGGATAATTAAACTATTAATATAATTTAATTATAGCATGAGTTCATCTTATTATGAAACCATCAAAATGGTCCGTGGACTCGAACCATTCTACCTCCACCTTATCCACCTTGGCATGATTGGGGCCATTTTTACACCATTCAATCAATTCCTTTAAATTTTTTTCTTCACCCTCGGCAACAATAACAACAGTCCCATTCGATTCGTTCCTGACCCAGCCGGATAAATTTAATTCCCGCGCTTTCTTCTTGCTCGAATCCCGAAAGAATACCCCCTGCACTTTTCCGTAAATTTTTAATTCTGTTTGCTTTTGCATGAAAATAACATTCTCACATTCTTGAGAATATTGGAATGTTAAAATTTAGAAATAAAATTGCAGAAAATTTTTCCATAGGGAGAAACTTTATGCTCCACTTTCCTACCTCTATATTCTTTATTTAATAATCCTGCTTGTACCAGGCGCCTGGTGTGTTCAGAAATTGTTTTAAAATTGCAATCAAGGTTTTCTGAAATGTCTTCTAATATAATACCCGGATTTTTATAGACCAACAATAGTATTGTAATGCGACGATGATTGGCCACCCCTTTAAAATGTCTTTCGAGTTGTTTACTTGTTTTTGATTTATTTATTTTCATACACTAATTATACAACATTCTCACATTCTTGAGAATGTAGGAATGTCAAATTAATTAATAGGCACGAACAGAAAGACGAATAACATCTCCATCAAAAATCGGCGTATATGTTTTGGGCGGAGTACCATCGATAGTAAATCCCAATTCCCCTGGTGGATATTTTTTTTCGATCCCAGGATATTCTATAAAAATATTCTGAAGCACATATGCGAATGTCGCTCCCTGACTTACAACCATAGGAATTTCTTTCTTGCCTGTGATTTTTTGCAGATCCCGATCAAATTCAACTTTAATAAAAATTGGTTTCGGCATGCCAGGAATTTTCGACATTTCTTCCGCCATTTTTCTCATTTCTTCTTCGTCCATATAATTATTGTATCACTTTTGTCTTGGTATCCCTCTTTCCAAACTATCACCTTGCTTTTGAATTTGAATTTCTTTTTGGCAGGACATCAGCCGGTGAGTTTTTTGGGTTTGGAAAAATTGGAGTGGAACATTTTTATTTTAAGTTCTTGGGTGTATCATCTTTAAATCCTCTCATTTTACTATCGAGTCGCATAACCCTAACTCTTCCTAATTTACGTAAAATACTTAAAATTTCCAATTGGTGGTGATCTAGAGGATGTTCTCCACTTTTCACTTCAAAAAACTCCAGTTTCCCCTTAGGATTCTTAACGACAAAGTCAGGCCAGCCACCACTTTGAATTCTATGTTTAAACTCTTTTCCAAGAACTTCAAATTTTTTCTTCTTAAGCCACTGATATATAATTCACTTTCTTGTCTTGATTTTTCATATTTTTCTTTGTTAACCTCTATGTTATAGAGCTTAACATATGTTAACTTGATTGTAAAGTGGTTAACAACCAATATTAAACCCTTATTTTATTGATCAAAGCTAACTTTTCCCCTCTTTTCAACCCTTTAATTCTCGCTTCTTCGCGGGAGGCGGTGGAGCGGTTTTTAAATTTTTTTGAATACACCATTTTGACTGGCCGGCGGGAATGCGTATATTTTGCGCCCAATTTTCCACCATTGTGTTCCACAATTCTCCTTTTTAAATCCGTCGTAATCCCGGTATATAAAGTTTTATCCCCTCGACGGCGGGCAGATGCACATTTGAGAATGTAGAGATAGTACATTTTTAAACGGGCATTTTTTTGACGGCGAGCAAAGGAACAAAAATAATTAAGGCATAGCCAATCCAATAAAGAGCCGAACTGAACATGTCCGGAGCGAATTTTGCGCTAATCAAAAAATCGAGAACAACGCCGACCACGGCAAAAGCCAGGCCGTATTGCAGAGCTTCACTCATCCCTTGAGGGACAATATATCGGGCAGCCACATACACAAGAACCAGAGACAAGAGCGTCAACGCCACACTGAGAGATGTGGACATTTCATTTGACGCAATCACCTCATAAGCAATCAGAACAGAAATCACCACAAACATAATTATCCAAACCAAAATCCCGAACCCCAACGCTTTTTTCCAATTGATATTCATAAATTTTGCAAAAAAGTTAAATTAATAATAGGGACCTTTATTAATAATTATGTTAATTTTACTCCTTCTCGCCTTCAAATTCAACCATCAATCACCAGCAACTTACTCGGATGATGGTGCCCCCGCCGACGCCAAGGCTTTGGCGGGCAGGCGTTTACTAATCTTCAATAATTATTAATTTGCTTGGGTGGTGATGCCCATTAATGATTCTTACTGCGTTTACTGGCACCTTGAAACGACTTGCCACAAGCTCCAGGACACGGGTATTCGCTAGATTCCGCTCAGCTTTCTCTCTCACAGAAACTTCAAAATGATCCTCGGATTTTTTCTTCCAAGATTCTTCCCCAGCCCTAGCGGACACTTTCACATGGATATATTGCATTTTAATGTCCCGCATCTTTATTATTGTGGGCGTCATACTCCGCTTGCAATGCAAGCCATTCATCTATAGGTACTCCGTCACAAAGACATTCACCATTTTTATTAACTGTAAATCTTCCGGAATCAGTAATTTCAGTTCTTTTCATTGCTTCTTTTATTTCTCCATCATAATCCAAAGTAAGTTGTCTTTCAGAAGACGATGGGTCTTTTGGCTTATTTTCATTCCATTCTACAGACATAAAGCAATTATACTCTATTTTATTTCACCCCGCATCTTGTTTCCAGCGCCAGAAGATCGGCTTTGGTAAGGGTTAGATTACTGCTTTGATTCAGTTTATACATTATGGCTTTCGGGTCAGCCACGTGGTCCAAATCGAGCGCATGGCCAAACTCGTGCGCGAGCACGCGCACGAGTTTGGCCCGACTGCCGAATTCATAAATATTTATTTCTCTAATTATTCCGTTGCTGAAATACATTCCTTCTTCAAATGATTCTCCGCGCGCGACATTAATCGTATTATATTTTTCAACGGAGAGATTGAGGGTGATAACCAGACGGTTCAAAACTACAACCAACGCGTTGATTTCATTTATTGTTTCATCAATTTGCATTTTCTCTGCCTCCAGTTGGGAAGATTGCGCATCTAACGCCGATTTTTCTGTTTGCAGTTTGTCGTATTCCTGGCGAGGCGCTTCGCCTTGCGCGTTCCAATATTCTACGAGTTTTTCGTAAGTCTTTTGTCTGTCATTAAAATTCTGCACATGATTATTGTAATTATTTTCCACTTTTATGAATTCCGCTTTCAGGGCTGTAAACTTCGCCTTGAGCATATCATACGAAGCTCGGTCGTCCTTTGCGATAATCCCGAGCTCCGCTAATTTGCTCGTCGCCTGTTGCCGATAGTCGTAAATAAGATTAATTTTCAGAACATCATTCGAAGAATCTTCCGGCGCATAAGAAAACAAATTCTTACCCATAGGTTTCTCCCAGACGGCTTCCGCCTCCGTGAATGCGCTTAAAAAATATTTTTGTGAGATATTAAATTTGAGGTCAAAAGTGCCAAGAGTGTAAGGTATCGGCTCGACACAGGGAACATTGGTGAAAAATATCTGCAGATCGTTTTTCAGGTTATTCCAAGCGGGCAAAAATTGCGTATCAAATAATACAGACCGGAACTGGTACGTTAATGCCCCAAGAATAAGCAAGGGTATAAATATTTTTAAAATTTTTTTCATGGTTTGATTATTTCTCGGTAAGATTGCAACGAAGGATACCGATATCATTATAGCAAATTAAAAAACTTGTTTTCCAAATTCAAATATGCAATAATTGCCTTATGATTCTAATCGTGAAGATTCTGCCCTATGCGCAGATTGTCTTATCGGTAATATTGGTTACAGCCGTCCTGCTTCAGCAGTCCGCGGCCGGGCTCGGAGGCGCTTTAGGCGGAAGTGATACCGGGTCTTTTCACCACACCCGCCGAAGCTTCGAAAAGTTTCTTTTTTATTTGTCTCTTGTTTGCGGAGTTCTTTTCGCTTTGTTTGCATTTTTATCTGTAATCATAAAAGCTCAATAGGGCAATACTTAAAATTCTCTTTCGTTGCTCTCGAATCGTATGCTTAATTTTAAACTACCTTCAAAAAAACAAATTAATTGGGTCTTTACCACCTTCTCTAAAAAAGAACGGGCAGTTTTTACCGGATTGGTAATCACTCTTTTGCTAAGTACGCTTTTAATACTGGAGAGCATTAATAAATCGTTGATGATAAGCGTTCCTTTCCGCGCTGGCTCTATCTCCCTGGGCATTATCGGAACTCCCCGTTTTGTCAATCCAATACTGGCAAATTCTGCCGCGGATCAGGATCTGGTTTCAATTATTTATTCCGGTCTGATGAGAAAAAATAGAGACGGAACTCTCTTTCCCGATTTGGCTCAAAAATATGAAAACTCCAAAGACGGCTTAACTTATACTTTTACCCTTAAAGACAAAATTTATTTTCATAATGGAAATCCTGTCACTGCGGATGACGTAGTTTTCACGGTAAATAAAGCCAAGGATTCAATCATTAAAAGTCCGCGCAAGGTGGATTGGGACGGAGTTGTTGCAAAAAAAATAAACGAGACAACGATAGAATTTAATCTAAAACAGCCTTATCCGTCATTTTTGGAAAACGCCACGCTCGGCATCATGCCGGCATCTTTGTGGAACAATTCGCCGATAGAACTCAACAATGCAAATACCAACCCAGTCGGTTCCGGACCTTATATGATTAAAAACATCGCCAAAGAATCATCCGGGGCCATAGATTCTTATGAATTAACGTTCTTTAAAAAATTCAGGCTGGGCGAACCGTATATTAAAACTTTGAGCTTATATTTTTATTCGAATGAAGACATGCTTGTCCAGGCGCTTGAAGAAGGGGCAGTGGATCAAATAAGTTCTATTGCTCCTTTGAATGCGGATATTTTAAAAGAGAGAAATTATCAAATAGACTCTACGGCGCTTCCGCGGGTCTTTGGACTTTTCTTCAATCAAAATGTCAACCGTCTTTTTACCGATAAGGTAATCACTAAATCGATTGACCAGGCCATTGACAAAGACAAAATAGTTCGGGACGTGTTATTGGGTTATGGCGTTGCTATTGACGATGCCATACCGCCCAATATGATTGCCTACCAGAAATTGGAGGAAGGCGTTGGTGTTTCGCGGGATGAAATATTAAAAAACGTGAAAAATAATCTGGCGAAGGACGGCTGGATTAAAGGAACAGACGGATTTCTGCAAAAAACCACAACTGACAAAAAAAAGAAGAAAATAACGGCTACGTTGGAATTCTCTATTTCAACCGGCAATGCTCCGGAGCTCGCAAAAACTGCCGAATTAATTAAGCAAGATCTGGCGGCTATCGGAATGAAGGTTGGCATAAAAACTTTCGAGGTTGGTAATTTAAACGAAAGCGTAATTCGTCCGCGCAAGTATGACGCCCTTTTGTTCGGGCAAATTATAAACCGCGAATCCGACCTGTTTGCTTTTTGGCACTCTTCGCAGCGAAAAGATCCGGGACTGAATGTCGCCATGTATACCAATACCAAAGTGGACAAGATTCTGGAAGATGCCTCGATTACTATTGACGAACAGTCCAGAATTAAAAAATACGCCCAATTTGAAAATGAGATCAAAAAAGACATACCGGCGGTCTTTTTGTACAGCCCTAATTTTATATATGTCGTGCCAAAAAAATTAAAAGGATTTTCAGTCAATCACATTGTCTCCCCCGCGGATCGTTTTTCAAATATATATTCGTGGTACACTGAAACAGAAAACGTTTGGAAAATATTCGCTAAATAAAAAAATTTATGACAAAAAAAACAAGATTATCTTTCAGCGCAATAAGTGTTGACGACAAAAAAGTTGAACAAAAAATAGAACAGAGGAACCCTGAAAGAAAAAGAGTCGCCAAAAGTTCTACTTATCAATACACCAAGAAAAGATACGGGCAAAAGAATGCTCCCCGTCCGTTTGGCTCAAAAAGTCAATATAAAAATTCAAATACTGCGAATAACGCCAGAATTCCTCCACCCGAAACAGGAGTAATCCGCATCATTCCGCTCGGCGGAGTAGAGGAAATCGGCAAAAACATGACCGTCGTAGAAATCGGCGAGGACATCATTGTCATCGATGCCGGTATGCATTTTTCCAATGAAGCCACTCCGGGAGTTGACTATGTTATTCCGAATACCACTTACCTCGAAGAGCGCAAAGACAAAATACGCGCCCTGATCATTACCCACGGACATCTAGACCACATCGGAGGAGTGCCTTTGGTCCTTTCCCGGATCGGCAATCCCCCGGTCTATTCCAGAAATCTTTCTATCCTAATGATGAGAAAGCGCCAAGCGGAATTCCCGCATTTGCCGCCGATGAAGGAAAATATCGTGGAAAAAGATTCGGTCATAACTTGCGGAAAAATAAAAGTCAGATTTTTCGGCGTCACTCACACCATCCCCGACTCCATGGGAATAATCATCGAAACTGAAAATGGGTGGATTGTCACCCCGGGAGATTACAAACTTGACCAGGTGGATGGAATTGTTTCCAAGGAAGAAGAAAAAGAATATTCTATTTTTGACAAAGCCAAAGTACTCCTCTTGATGACTGATTCCACCAATATCGAAAACGAGGGCTTTTCCCTGCCGGAAATAAAAGTGCACCAAGGACTTGAAAATTTAATCAGAAAAATAAATGGCCGGATAATTATTGCGGCTTTCGCTTCACACATTACGCGATTGGCCCATGTGGTAAAAACCGCTGAGGCTCTGGGGAAAAAAATAGCGCTGGATGGGCGTTCAATGAGAACAAATATTGAAGTGGCGATAGAAGCCGGACTTTTTGCTCCGAAAAAAGGCGCCATCATTCCGATTGAAGAGGCCAATAATTATCCGCCCAATAAAGTTGTCATTCTGATGACCGGCGCCCAAGGAGAAGAATTTGCTTCATTGAATCGGGCCGCCAACAAAACACACACGAAATTTTCTTTGCACAAAGGAGATACAATTATTCTCTCCGCCTCGATTGTTCCCGGCAATGAACTGCAGGTCCAGAAAATGAAAGACGGCCTGACAAGACAAGGCGTGCGCATTATAAGTTATCGCACCGCCGGTGAAGATTTCGTCCACGCGACCGGCCATGGCAACCAGGAGGATATAAAGTGGCTCCATCGGAAAACTCATCCGAAATTCTTCATCCCGATTCATGGCTGGCACTCCATGCTGGTGCGGCATAAAGAGCTTGCACTGGAACTCGGCATGTCCGAAGAAAATATCGTCGTTCCCGACAATGGCTCGATTATTGAAATATCTCCCGACGGGGAAAATTTAATCACCCGCAAAGACCATGCGCCCTCCGGCGCGATGATGGTGGACGGCGCTTCTATTTCCGATACGCAGGATGTCGTCATCCGCGACCGGGTAATGCTGGCCCAGGATGGAATGTTTGTAATTATCGCTTTGCTTGATTTAAAAAACAGAAAATTAAAAAAATCGCCGGATTTGATTTCCCGCGGTTTTGTCTATCTGAAAGAAAATCAGGAGCTCCTGCGCCAAGTAAGGATTATCATTAAAAAATCGGTGGAAGAGGCGATGGCTAAAATGCCGGCAATCTCTTTAAGCGGGAATATGATGGATTTTGATCTGATCAAAGCGGATTTGGGAGAAAGCATTTCAAAGTTCTTATACCAAAAAACCGCCAAAAGACCTTTAGTCATACCGGTAATCTTGAGCATATGAAACATGACAGAAAAATAATATATCTGGCGGGATTTCTCTTTTCTTTGCCGATTGCCTTGATGTCCTATGTAAACTCCAGTTTTCTGTCTTCTTTTATCGGCGAAAAATTAGTGGGAATAATCTACACTTTAGGATCAATCGCTTCAATCTTGGCGCTTCTGGTGGTTCCGACGATATTCAGAAAGATGGGCGGGTATAGGTTTTTGCTCTTGCTAATCGGACTTGATGCTTTATCTATTTTATTTTTCGTCCTGGCAAAAGATGCCTGGACCATAATTATTGCTTTTATCTTCGGTTTCGCTTTTAATGCGATAATTGTTTTTTCTTTAGACGAACTTTTAAAAATATTTTCAAAAAATTCCGGGACCGGAGGAATCAGGGGAACTTATCTGGCCATTACCAGCCTGGCTTGGATACTATCTCAGTTCGTATTAATGTTCGGTCAAACAAAAGAGGTATTTTCTTTCCAAAGTATTTATCTGATGGCATTTGTCATAATGATCTTGTTTTTCTTGCTTTCTTTTTTTACTCTCAAAAATACAATAGATCCGAAATACGACAGAATTAAATCAATAAAATATGTAAAAGAATTTTTTAAAAATAAAAATCTGTTCCGCGCCTATGGTCTTAATTTTTTGCTTCAATTCTTTTACTGCTGGATGGTCATCTATACGCCGATCTATCTTTCGGCTCATTTGGGATTCGATTGGAAGCAGATTGGTCTGATTTTTGCCGTTATGCTTCTGCCTTTTTTCATTTTTCCGTTTCCTCTCGGAAAATACTCCGACAAAATAGGCGAAAGAAAAATGCTGATGTTGGGATTTTTGATTGCTTCGTTTTTTACGCTTGCCCTCTTTTTCATTCAAAAAAAAGAGATTTGGATCTGGGCGCTGGCGCTCTTTGCCACCAGAATCGGCGCCGCCACCATTGAGGTAATGAACGACGCTTATTTCTTCAAACATATCAAACCGGAAAATGAAGAATTTGTCGGAGTCTATCGAAGCGCTCCTCCGGCCGCCTATGTCATCGGTCCTCTCATGGCTTCAATCATTTTTGTCTTCGTCCCCTCTTTCAATTTTATTTATCCTATCCTGGGGACTTTGATGCTTTACGGGGTTTATCTGTCTTCTACTATCAGAAAGAGTGATATATAGAATTTTTCTGGTTAGCTATCTTTCGCAGCTTCGAGGACTACAGAAACATTTTTCTCGGCGCCTTTGTGAAGAATTTTCAGATTAATCACTTGGCCGATTTTTTTCTCCCGGATGATAGAAGCAAAGTTTGTTTGGTCGTCCAGTTTCACGCCGTCAACTTCCAAAACTATGTCGTTTTCCACAATACCCGCTTTATCCGCCGGAGAGCCCGGAATAACCGCCAGCTCATTTTGATTGGCTCCGGATTTAACCAATATTCCATAATCCACGGTTAAATTATTTTTCTCCTTCATTTCCGCATTAATCGCCGCATAACGGATACCGATGTAGGGACGGATAATCCGGCCACTTTCTTTAACGGATTCAATCGCTCCTTTGACGCTGTTGATAGGCAGGGCAAAACCAATATTTTGAGAACCTTGAGCGACAGCAACATTTACGCCGATCACTTTTCCTTTAAGGTCGAGCAGGGGGCCTCCGGAATTTCCCGGATTAATTGCCGCATCGGTTTGAATCACATGATCCAAGACTTCCGCTTTGCCGGAATTATCTCCCGCCGTTATTGAGCGCGCCAGGCCGGAAATTACTCCCACGGAAACAGTATTTCTAAATTCTCCAAGCGCGTTCCCGATGGCGATAACACTCTGTCCCACTTGGAGCGGATCTGAGTTTCCGAGTGTGAGAAATGGAAAGCCCTCGCCAGTTGGCGGATTAATTTTTATAAGAGCAATATCCAAAACCGGGTCCCGGGCAACTACTTGGGCCGCATGTTTCTTGCCATCGTTGGTAAAAACGGTATATTCCACATTGTTTTTGTCAACCACATGCTTATTGGTGACAATCAGACCGTCGCCTGAAACAAAAAATCCAGAACCTCCGCCAATTTGTTTTTTTTCTGTGCCATTCTGACGGTACTGCGGAATATTGAAAAAGAAACCGGGAAATAAACCGCCGAATGGATCAGTCGGTTGGTTGGGGTCGATGTAAGCTTCATATTTCGGGACTTCTTGAGAAATAATTATAGAAACGACGGCCGGATTTGTTTTTTTCACTGCGTCAATCACAAAAGTATCCTGGGAAAAAATCGACTGCTTTTCAATAATTTTTTCCGTGGCAATCTTTGCTTCATCTTTATTGCTACTATCCTGCATTTTCTCTAAATATTCTTTGGCAAAATAGCCGAAAACATTCGCCCGATAATGCCAAATGAGACCGACTCCGATCAAAACAATAATCAATAAAGACAGCAGGCTAGAAAAAAAGATAAAAGCAAAATTTTTGCCGGTAAAACTTTTCTTGATGAATTTTATGATATCCGGATTTTCCATATGATTTATATTAAAAACTTATAATGTAAGATTATATTACTTTTTATTTTTTCCGCCAGAGGCGGATCTGCCTTTGGCATGAAGCAATAAGTGGTTCTTGTAAATTCTCTCCTTGTAAGGTTTTAAGCGTATAGTTTTAACTAAAATACCTTTGTTTTTAAGATCTTTTTTTAAATTTTGAACATACGCTTGTTGATCATAGCCGAGGGCAATGATATTCGGACGTATTTTTGCAATGTGCGGAAGATGATTTCTTAAACCGGACAAAATAACTTGATCAGCCAGTCTGCTTTTTTTTACCAAAACCACTCTTTCTTTTTCATTCCATGTCGGATATCTCCCCTTTATTTTAAAAACATTTTCATCCCGCGCGACAGACGCAATCAAAAAACAATGCTCGGCTAAATCTCTTGCCTGCTTAAAAAAATTGATATGCCCCCCATGCAAGCCGTCAAAAGTTCCAAAAACCATTATTCTTGTCCGCTTAGGACGGATTGTTTTTTTGATATCCACATTTCTCTTTGACATAGTGTAAAGTAAGTATATACTAGAGTGAGTTCATTTAGAAATTTAAAAAAGTGATTGGGGAAACTGGTTAGATTCCAGTACAGTGCCGCTACGGTAAGCCTCTAGCATGCTTAATTGTATGTGAAAGGACAAGTCCGAATACCAATCACTTTAGAGACGTCCCGAGCAGGAAAATCCCTCGCATGCGCGCATGAGAGGGACCCTAAAATTCTGCCCGGCAGAATTTTTTTTGTGTTCAAATTTATGCAAAAAAATAAAAAAACAACTTTAGTAGTTTTAATTTTCTTAACATTTTTTGGTGTATTGTTTTTTGTTTCAAATATAAAGACAGAAGAAATATCTCCTCCGGTAGATTCCAACCCCATCGGAAATTCCTACGGGGTAATCGAGATAAATGGCGCACGTTATGAAAGTCAAATTACCGGAGAAACAAGTGTTTATGATTTTATGAGCAAGCTTCAGAGTGAAGGAAAAATAAATTTTACCGAAAAAAATTACTTGGGAATGGGAAAATTAATTGTGGCCATTAACGGAGCAAGGGGCGGCGGAGACCGAAATTGGATTTATTATGTGAACGGCAAAGAAGCGCAAGTCGGCGTTTCAAATTATAAAATAAAATCCGGAGACATTGTGTCTTGGAAACTAGAATAATTAAATGATTAAATTTTTTAAAGCAATATTAATAAGTCTGGCAATTTTCTCTTTCTTCGGCGCTGCTTACGCCGATACAGCAATTCATCTGGATATTAAAACACCCGCCAATACCCTTTA
>JBBUAS010000044.1:0-7782 GCA_038058555.1 Patescibacteria group bacterium
AAGAATACATATCTTTCATAATAAATTCCCGGCCCCGCAACATTCCGGATTTCGCGCGAAGTTCCATGCGAAATTTATTCTGAATTTGATAAATAGAAAGCGGAAAATCTTTATGGGAAGTCGCATAATTTTTTAAAATAGGTACAACGATTTCTTCATGAGTCGGACCGAGCGCCACTTCCCGGCCGGAAGAATCTCCGACTTTGTATAAATCAGCCATGACCGTCCAGCGGCCGGTCTTTTCCCAATTTTCTTTCGGCTGCATAGTAGACATCAAAACTTCTTGTCCGCCAACCTTATTCATTTCTTCCCGGATGATATTTTCAATTTTTTTGAGAACCCGAAGCCCGAGCGGGAGATAGCTATATACTCCGGCCATTTCTTTGTGGACAAAACCACCCCGAATGAGAAGTTCGGCATTCTTGGAAACCTCGTCTGCCGGTGCTTCTTTCCTTGTTTTGGTAAAAAGTTTAGATTGTCTCATATAGCCCATCTTACCCGAAAAAAGTGTCTTCGTCAAAGTTGCAAAAAATAGTTATTTCTGCTATATTACCTGAATGCAAAAAGAAAAAAACCTGAAAGAAAACAACGATACGACCATAGAGCAAATGTTTAAAGCCGGGGCCCATTACGGCTACAGCAAGACCAGAAGACACCCTTCTGTTTCTTCGTTTATCTATGCCACAAAAAACAATGGGGACATCATCAACCTTGAAAAAACGAGCGCGATGCTAAACGTAGCCATGGAATTTATAAAAAACCTGGGAGCTCAGGGAAAAGTTGTCCTTTTTGTCGGCACCAAGCCGGAAGCTAAAGTGATAATCAAAGAAATGGCAGAATCCTTGAATATGCCTTACGTGATAGAGAGATGGATCGGAGGCACACTTTCTAACTTCACCGAAATAAAAAAGAGAATCATCGAACTTGAAAATTATCAAAAAAATAGCCAGGGTGGCGGGCTTGATAAGTATACTAAAAAAGAACGGGTAGTGATGGCAAAGAAAATGGAAAAACTCGCCAGATATTATACCGGTTTGCTTGGTTTGAAAAAATCTCCAGATGCATTGTTTATCGTCGATGCACGAAGTGAACACATCGCCGCCACGGAAGCTGAAAAAATGTCTGTTCCGGTAATCGCTTTGGTAAATTCCGATTCAAATATCAAGAACATTGATTATCCGATTGTGGCCAATGACTCCGGAATCCCATCGATCAGATTTTTTGCCACAGCCATCGTCGACGCTTACAAAAAAAATTTGGCGCCCCTACCCGCCAAATCATAAGTTTATATGTCCGCGCCCGTCACAACTGAGTCGGTCAAGGAACTTAGAGATGCTACCGGCATCTCGGTAATGCAATGCAGGCGCGCTCTGGAAGAAGCTGAAGGTGATGTGAAAAAAGCGCTCGCGATTTTAAAAAAAACAAGTTCCGATATTGCGCTTAAAAAAGTAAATCGCGAAGTCAAAGACGGCAGAGTCGCCGTCAAAACAAATGAAAAAAAATCTGTTTTGGTGTCTCTCCATTGTGAAACCGATTTTGTAGCTCGTAATGAAGATTTTGTCAGCCTTCTTGATAAACTTGTGGACAAAGCCCTGTCGGAAGGCACAGAAAAAACCAAAACCGAAGCAAAAGAAATGATTGACCTTGTAATCCAAAAAACCGGAGAGAATATTGTCTTGGGTGATGTAGTGGAAGTATCCGGAGATGTTTTAGGATACTATGTGCATAATAATAAAATTGGCGTTATCGTAAGTCTGGAAAGAGGCAATCCGGAATTAGCAAAGGATATAGCGATGCACGTGGCCGCCATGCAACCTGAAGATATTCCGGAACTTTTGAGCCAGTCCTTCATTAAAGATGGAGAGCAAACAGTCGGCCAGCTTTTGGAGAAAGCCCAAGCAAAAATCAAGGAAGTAAAACGCTGTTCCATTTAAGAATAAATAAAAAAATGATATATTTTCTTTTAATTTTGTTTTTTGGGTCACTCTTCTCAATCATTTTTATGCTTGGGAGAAAATTAATAATGCTCCAAAATGGACAAATATCTCGTAGAGAGGAAATAATTTTTAAGACTCCCTATCTGGAAGAATGGAAACACTCGACCGTCAAAAACATAAAAAAACACGGCTACACAGGACTTGTGGCGGCAATAAGATTTTATGTTCGAGGAACAAATCTGCTAAAAAATAAATATCAAAAAATAAAAATTAAAGTAAAAAATATCCATCACCAAAACTCAAATAATGACTCACCGGAAAAGAGAGAAATCAGCAAGTTCCTAAAAATTATTTCGGACTACAAACACAAAATTAGAGAAATAAAACACAAAATAAAAGAAGAGGAGGAAAATTCTTAAAAAATAAAATTGAGCCGGCACGAGGGTTCGAACCCCGGACATCCACTTTACAAAAGTGGCGCTCTACCAACTGAGCTATGCCGGCTTATTGCTTTTTAGGATAGCATATATTTTCCCGATATCAAAATACTATCTTTTGAATTAAAAAAAGGAATAAAAAACATCCTTTAACCGGCGTGGTACCACTTGAAGTTGATCACATAGATGAAAATTCAGAAAATAATTTAGAAAGTAATCTTAGACTCCTCTGCCCCAACTGTCATTATAATAGCGTTGTTGAAAAAACCAAATTTGATGGGAGTGATGATTGAGAGTACAGCCTTAGTAAATATTTTGAAAGGATTATTTGAATTGGCGTGGACCCAGGGGAAAAAATAAAATAAACGCCCACCAGATAGCGCCTTAGGCGCTATCTGGGTATTTCCTTTGATTCTTGAAGCTTAAAGGACCTTGTGATACGAGCTTCCAGATCTTCTACGCCGTGAAAACCGGTTAAGACTTCGTCGTCTATTACCAAGGCCGGAAGCGCGGTGTCTTTTATTTTATAAATTTGAAGCATTGAGGCGACAGCCGAAAGGTCCGTGCTGTAATCAAAAGAATATACCCGGAGTTCCGGATATTTTGCGCGCAAGCTTGAAAGCACCAGACTTTCTTCCGCGCACAAGCTGCAATTTTCTTTAGTGGTGTAAAAATATAAAATGAAAGCGGATTTTACCCCGCAACGAGCGGAAATCTTTTTGGCCAACAGATAGTCTTTAATTTGTAACAAGGAATAATACTTTTTCAAATAAGACACTTCATCCGCCGAGCCCAAATTTTCCTGACTCCATTCCAGCTTGCTGCCGAGCTCTTCCAGCTCGTCGGAAAAGACAGAATCGGAAATATTCTTGCAGGATAGTTCGGAAAGCAAAGAAAATTGAGTTTCTGAAGAAAGAATATCAATAGCTATTTTGTCTTGAATCATTTTCAGCTGATTAATTTTTTGATTGCCGAAATAATTGCTCAAATAGCTGGCCGTCAAAAAAAGGCAGACAGTAATCAAAAACACAATCAAATATTTTTTCCAATCTACTCTGTTTGAATTCATAAATTTTAATTCGTAATTCGTAATTTATTTTATCGCCAAGATGGCCTTCTTTGCAAAATTGTATTGTAAACCGCTTTTAAAAGCCAAAAAGGAGCAATCATACTAAAAACAGGAAAGAAATAAAATACATTAAAAGAAAAAAGTTTTTTCTCTTTGGTCATTTTTCGTCCAAAAATTATTGCGAAAATGACTAATAGATATATAACAAATACTAAAAATACAAAAGCTTGAGTATTTACAAAAAATGGATCAAAACTAAAACTTTTTAGATTAAAGTCAAAACCAACCGTATTCAAAACTGTAATTTTTGAATATAAAAAATTACCCAAATTATAAACTATCCGGCCAAAAAGATAACTCACGGAAAGAATAGAGACGAAACCCATTGGCAGGGTAAAAATAGCAAAATTGCCATATTTTTTCCTAAAAAGAACATCACGATAGTCTATCGTATTATTAATAAAACCGTATATCCAGCGAAGTCTTTGTCTGTAAAGCTTCCTGATGGTTCCGGGAGTATTGGTATAAACATATGCGTCATTGCAATGCTCTATTTTGTAATTATTTTTCTGCATCCGGTAAGCAATTTCCATATCTTCTGTATTGTGACCATGGCGATATGGCCCTAAGTCGTCAAACACTTGCTTCTTGAAAATTGTCAGAGGTCCCGGAGTCACGTGAATCGCTCCCAGAAAGTCAAGCATTTTTTTAAGATAAACTCCCATATTGTATTCGGCTTTCTGCGCATATTGGATAAAATTTTCCGGATTATGTACGGCAACCGAAGGAGCCACGGCCATAATACTCTTGTCTTTTTCAAAATAACTCATAATCCGAATAAGAGCTTCAGGGTCAACCACCGAATCCGCATCAAGACATCCCAAAAAATCGGTTTTCAAATTTTCTAATCCCAGATTCAGCGCAGTATATTTCCCTCCGTTTTTTTTATGGAAAATTTGCACATTCGGATATTTTGAAAATTTATTTACAACCCTCAAGGTGTTGTCGGTCGACCCGTCATCCACCAGAAAAATCCGGACTTTATTTTGAGGATAATTCAAGTCAAACAAAGAACGAACTGTCTTATAAACAGTCTGCTCTTCATTGAAACTCGGCACCACAATCGTCACAGCGGGATAGTGCTTTAAAGTGATTTTCTCATTTCTTGTAACTATTTTTTTTCTATTCTCAAAAAAAGTAATGAAAAAAAACACCTGTACATAAACAGACAAAAAAACAAAAACATAAAAAATAACATCTCCTATTGAAGTCATAGATTACATCTAATATAGCATTTTTAGCCCCAAATGCAACTCGGCCCCGCATTATTAATTACACCTTTTTTTCCATATCTCCAGCATGGCAACAAGACGCGCATGCTTCCTTACATTTCTTGCACTGGCAACCAAAAATTTTCATAAGAGCAGCCAGGCCTACAAGCACATAGACAACAGCTTCGACTACCGGTACTTGTCCTAAAAGCATATGAACGATATTCCAAGATTCTTCCACGTTAAAAAGCATACCCAATCCCACCAAACCCCAATTCAAACCCCCGACAATTAGCAAGATCTTTCTAACTTTTCTCACCACGCATCCGCTTCTACAACAACCATTTTCTTTACACATAGTTTTTAAAAAATAATTAATAATATTATAAGTATAGCATATTGTTTTTAAAATGCTATAATAGCGCATTACCAATAATAATATCAAATATGCAAAACAACGATCAGAAACAAATAGTGAGCGCGATTATTATCGCCGGAGCATTGATAGCAGGAGCAATTTTACTAAAAGGAAGCAAAACCCCAGAATCGGTAAATATTCCTGTAAACGGCAATGAGACGAGAGTGGCAACTTTAGCCCCGGTCGGAGCGGAAGACAGAATACTTGGAAACCCAAATGCAAAAGTAGCACTTGTCTTATACGAGGACTTCCAGTGCCCTTTTTGCGGAGTAATTTCCGGTTTGCAAACTGACGCGCCTTTAATCCAATCCTTAAAACAAAGAGACCCGAATTGGACGCCTTTTATGCCCGGAGTTATGAATTATGTAAAAAATGGAGATGTTAAATTTGTATATCGGGATTTCCCGCTCCCGTTTTTGGGACCGGAATCCGTAAGATCGGCTGAAGCCGCGAGATGCGCCGGAGATCAAGGTAAATTCTGGGAATATCATGATTACCTTTATTCTCACCAAAATGGAGAAGGCCAGGGAGCTTTTTCCGATCCTAATCTAAAATCTTTCGCCAAGGCGCTTGGTTTGGACGCATTCAGTTTTGATAACTGCCTTGATAAAAATAAATATGCGCAGGCTGTCACGGATTCCAAAGCGGAAGGAGACAAAGCCGGAGTGACCGGCACGCCTAAAGGATTTATCTTAAGAGACGGCAAAACTGTAAGCACCATTGACGGCGCCGAGTCATTCGCCACGGTCAAGCAAAAAATTGATAGTGCGCTGAAATAAATACATCGATCCCTCCAGCAAGGACTCCCCTTGCTGGATTTAGTCAAAATAATTTTTCAGTCTTGAAATTTTGTCGTGCTGGCGAAGTTTTTCGTGAACTTTCGCCTCGATTTGGCGAATACGCTCGCGGGTCACGCCGAATTCTTCCCCGACCCGCTCGAGCGTATGCTGAATACCGTCAAGTAAACCATAACGCATTTCCAGAATCTTGCGTTCTTTCGGATTCAATTCACTCAAGACTTCCCGAATCTGGTCGGAAAGAATCCGGCGGGAAGATTCTTGGTCCGGACGCAAAATTTTATCATCCGGGATGAAGTTTTCCAAAGTTGATTTGTCGTCATCGTCTCCGACCGGCTGTTCGAGCGATACTGTTTCTTGCGAAATATTTTCAATCACATGGATTTTTTCAATCGGAATACCCATTTCGGTCGCAATTTCTTCGGCTAGCGGCTCTCGACCCAAATCCTGAGAAAGTCGGCGATGGGTTTGTTTGTATTTGGAAATGGTCTCCACCATATGTACCGGAATACGAATGGTTCTTGATTGATCGGCGAGCGCTCGAGTAATTGACTGGCGAATCCACCAAGTGGCGTAAGTAGAAAATTTATATCCCTTGGTCCAGTCAAATTTTTCCACCGCTTTAAATAATCCCAGATTCCCTTCTTGAATCAAATCAAGCAGAGTAAGGTTGGCGCTCCGGCCGACATATTTTTTAGCAATCGAAACCACCAGGCGCAGATTAGCGCGAGCTAATAAATTTTTTGCTTCCGTATCCCCATGTTCGATGCGTTTGGCTAAATCCTTTTCGTCTCCGGCACGAATGAGCGGATATTGTCCGATTTCTTTCAAATACATTTGAATAGAGTCATGCATGCTTCCTTTATTCAAATCCTTATCATTAAGGTCCAGGTCCAAATTAAGCAGGTTTCCGCCTTCCAGCACATCGATTGAAGCAGCGGAAAATTTTTCGTAGAGTTCATCTAAAAACAAAATATTATTCTCTATATCGGGAAAAGTTTTTAGTATCTCATCATAGGTAATAAATCCGCGTTTTCTCCCTTTTTCTATCAACCCGCTTGCCAGCAGAGCCAGTCCTTCGGCTTTTTTAAGAGCAGAAGATGATTTTTTTCCGCCCGAGGCGGATCCGCCTTTGGCGGAAATTTTTTTTACGGTTTTTTTATGTCTTTTGGACGACTTTTTTGGTCGTCGGAGTTTTTTTATCTTTCTATTTTTTCCCGACGCTTTCTGTCGGGATCCCGACCCCTTCGGGCGTCGGGACTTTTTATTTCTTTTTTTCATGTTTTTGTTTATTTAACTCTTGGATCTCTGCTAAAAGTTTCATTTCTTTGTCTTTATCTTTGATAATACGAAGTTCTTTCATTTTCCGCAATAGTTCTTCATTTATCCTTTCTTCTTTCAAATTGGAGAGCAATTCCTCTATGTCCTTTTCTAGATTCTCACTACTCCCATAAAAAACTTCTGCTTCAAAAATCAAATCGTTTTTTGAATCTTTGTATTTTTCCGAAAATTCACTAAAGGATTTCTCAAGCTCTTCATCTTTTTTCCAAAAGGCAATACCCAGCAATTTACGTTCAATATAATCTTTCCTATGCAGAGTATTCACAGTCTCGACCGCCTCGTGAATTTCTTCTTTTTCGTATTTTTGCTCCTGTTCAATTTTCTTTAAATCATCCTGAATCGCATTTTCGGGAATACCGCTCTTCTCGCTGATTTTTTTAAGAAAATGCACTTTTTCTATTGAACTCTGGAGCGCATTGACAAACGGTAATATTTTTTCTTTGATCTCTCGACCGACTTTACGCATATCCCCGCCGGAATTTTTTAAAATTTTATTCAAAAGAAATTCTATG
>JBBUAS010000045.1:0-2808 GCA_038058555.1 Patescibacteria group bacterium
ATAGCCGAAAGCACCGCTTCGACATTTTCTCCGTGCGGATCAACCAGGCAAACCCCTTCGCCGTTCTGAATGTTTTGAATAATCATGTTGAACATCAGCACCGATTTACCGGTACCGGATTTTCCGAGAATATAAATATGCTGGCGCCGGTCTTTGCGCTTAATGCCAAAAAGAGTATTCTTGTCCCGATAAGTCGTCAGGCCTAAATAGGTAACATCCTTATTGACGGGTATTTCCGGCAAATCCATAGTTAAATTATACCAAAGATTCTCTAAACTAAAAAGCCCCTCACTTGCCAGCAAGTGAGGGGCTTTTTATAATTACGCTTTTGGCCTGCCCAGTAGTGAGCTTTGCTTTACTTCTGGGCTTCTCCCTCCCCTTCTTTTTTCTCCTTGAATTCCGCGTCTTTGACTTCACTCGGCTGCTCCTCAACCTTCTTGTCCTCCGAAGCTTTAGCGGAGGAGGATGCCATCGCTTCGCCGATTTTGGACATTTCGGCGGAAAGTTCTTCGGTCGCTTTCTTAATTGTTTCAGGATCAGTGCCGTCTTTGGCGCTTCGGAGCGCTGTAATTTTCGTATTGACACTGCCTTTCAGCTCCGCTGGAATTTTGGTTTCATTGTCTTTGAGAGCTTTTTCGGCCGTATAAATAATCATCTCCGCGGTATTTTTAATATCTACAACTTCTTTTTTCTTTTTGTCTTCCTCGGCATGCAATTCCGCATCAGCCTGCATTTTCTTAATGTCTTCATCTTTCAGTCCGGAACTGGCTTCGATTTTAATGGATTGAGTTTTGCCGGAAGCCTTGTCTTTGGCGGAGACATTCAAAATTCCATTCACATCCACATCAAAAGCAACTTCAATCTGCGGCATCCCCCGAGGCGCCGGCGGAACACCGTCTAAGATAAAGCGCCCCAGAGATTTGTTGTCGCTCGCCATCGGACGCTCTCCTTGCACGATATGAATTTCCACGGAGGTTTGGTTGTCGGCCGCGGTAGAAAATACTTGAGATTTAGAAGACGGAATAGTGGTGTTTCTTTCAATTAATTTTGTCGCCACTCCTCCGAGCGTTTCAATCCCTAAAGATAAAGGAATGACATCCAGCAACAAAACGTCGCGCACGTCGCCCTGGAGAACGCCAGCTTGAACGGCGGCGCCCAAAGCAACCACTTCATCGGGATTGATGGACATATTCGGATCTTTACCGAAAAGATTTTTGACTGCTTCCACAATTTTCGGCATGCGAGTCTGTCCGCCCACCATGATAATTTCATGAATTTCTTCCATTTTAAACGGAGAAGCGGCGAGAGCTCTTTTGGTAATTTCAATCGAGCGATCAATAAATTCCTTGGACAAAGATTCCAAAGTTGCGCGAGTCATTTTCATCAGTAAGTGCTTAGGTCCGGAGCTGTCGGAAGTAATGAACGGGATATTGATTTCCGTTTCCACAGTTGTAGAAAGTTCGTGCTTCGCTTTTTCGGCCGCTTCTCGAAGTCTTTGGTGCGCTAGAGGATCTTTAATGATATCAATACCGGATTCTTTTTTGTATTCTTCGGCAATGTAATTGATTATTTTTCTATCAATATCACCCCCGCCCATATGGCTGTCGCCGTCGGTGGATTTTACTTCAATGACATCATCGCCAATTTCCAGCACGGACACATCAAAGGTTCCCCCGCCGAAATCATAAACGACAATTTTTTCATTTTTCTTTTTATTGAAACCGTAAGCGAGCGCGGCCGCCGTCGGCTCATTGATGATGCGTTTGACATCGAGACCGGCAATCGCTCCGGCGTCTTTGGTCGCTTTTCTCTGCGCATCGTTAAAGTAAGCCGGCACCGTGATAATCGCTTCGGTAATTTTTTCTCCCAATTTTGCTTCCATATCGGTTTTTATTTTCTGTAAAATTATCGCGGAAATTTCTTCCGGCCGATAGAACTTGTCCGACATTTTAATTTTTACCCCGCCTCCGTCGCCGGTTTCAATCTTAAAAGAAGCGGTTGCGCGATCTTTCTGCACCTCCGGATCGTCAAAACGATGACCCATATAGCGCTTGATTTCGGAAATGGTATTTTCCGGATTAGTCACGGCCTGTCTTTTCGCCAATAAGCCAACAATACGATCACCATTTTTGGCGATGGCTACCACCGAAGGCGTGGTGCGGTTTCCTTCGACATTCTCAATAATCTTCGGCGCGCCTCCTTCAATGACAGCGACTGCCGAATTTGTTGTACCCAAATCTATACCTATTATTTTACTCATATTTTTATTATATTTATTACTTATAATGCTTATTTAACAATAATTTTGCGACCACTAAAAACTTGTATAATAAGAGTATATATGATAGACTATAGGCATGTCAAGTTATTCCAAAAAGATCCTAAAAAAACTAGCCGAAAAGCCGGCTGTTTCAATGCAGTCCATCACAGAAAATCAAAACCCGAAAACTAGTTACGCTTTAGCTCGATCTATGAAAAATTTAGTGGAAGCCGGTTGCGCCGAACTGCATAAATCAGATAATAAAAATTATTTTAAAATTACAAAAAAGGGAAAAACAAAATTAGATACAATGAGGCTCGAAGGTGGAGATGCTTTAGTTCCCACTTCTTGGGATGGATTTTGGAGAATTATTTTGCTGGACTTGCCGGAAGACAGAAAAAGCGAACGCGAAAGTTTGCGCTATCTTTTGAAAAAAGCCGGCTTCGTCTGCCTGAAAAATTCCGCTTGGATTTCCCCCTTCCCTTTCGAGCATTTATTTATAAATATTAAAAAAGATCTCGGACTCACCACCGAGATGATGATTATCG
>JBBUAS010000046.1:0-3615 GCA_038058555.1 Patescibacteria group bacterium
TAGAACGCTGTCCTGATAAGACAGAGGCCGATGGTTCGATCCCATCCACGCTCACATGGAAGAAAAAAAACAAAACTTAAATAACGGAGGTCCTTGGTGGAAACCGGGCATGGAACTTTTTAGTGAAGTTTCCACTTGGATTATCGTGCCTATTGTCTTGGCGCTGATTTTTGGTAAAATGTTGGATACGCGCTATGGGACAAAGCCGATTATATTTTTGACTTTGGCCGGAGCAGCTTTTTTATTTTCTTGTTTTAAAATAGTGAAGATTATAAAAATTTATACAAAAAAAGATAACCGAGAATAATTCATGGAACCAGTAGAACAAATATCTCACGAAATTACATTGTTTGCCGAACCGGTTTTTCATTACGGAAGTTTTAGCATTACCAATGCGCTTTTGACCAGTTGGATCGTGGTTGCTCTGATAATTATTCTCTCTCTTATTTTGCGTTCCAAACTCCGAGTCATTCCCGGCAAACTGCAAAATGTTTTTGAATTAGTGATAGATGAAGGATTGAAATTGTGCGACCAAGTGACGAACAATCGAAATCTTTCCATCAAAATTTTTCCCATTGCCATTTCGGTTTTCTTTTTTATTCTCATTAACAATTGGTTTGGCATCCTGCCCTTGGGGGGATTTGGACTTTTGGAACAAGGAAAAGAGGGACTCGCTTTTATTCCATTTGTCCGCGGAGGAACGGCGGACATCAATACCACGGTGGCGCTCGCGGTCATGGCGGTTCTGGGCGCAAATATTTTTGGTGTTTTTTCTATCGGTTTGTGGAAAACTTTTAACAAATATGTTAATCTAAAAGTGCTCGGAGGAATTTTTACGAAAATTCGCCACGAGCCCACGATTATTATCGTTGCGCCCATTACGTTCTTTGTCGGTTTGATAGAAATAGTCGGCGAGTTTGCAAAGGTCGCCTCGCTCTCTTTTCGTCTCTTCGGTAATGTTTTTGCCGGAGAAGTGCTTTTGGTCTCAATGGCCGCTTTAGTGGCTTACATTATTCCGATTCCTTTTCTTTTTCTGGAATTGCTAGTCGGAGTCATTCAAGCGCTGATTTTCTCAATTTTGTTGGTTGTTTATTTTACGATTGGAGCTTCGGATCATGATGAGCACGAACCTGTTCACGCCGGCGGGGAAAAAGAATTAGTCAGAGAATTGGTTAAAGAATTAGCTTAAAATTATTATAAATTATTAGTCGAAATTATTATTAAAATCATGAGCAAAGCGAATATATTTTAATAACCCTGTTAAATAATTTTTGCACAGCAAAAATTGCCCAAGGGGCATTTAACAGGGTGACGAATTTTATATTCACTTCGTTCATTAAAATAGTCATGGATTCAGAAACATTCGCAAAAGCAATCGTGATGGCTGTCGGAGCAATCGGTCCGGCCGTAGCGATCGGCATGATCGGTTCCAAAGCGATGGAATCAATCGGACGCAATCCGGAAGCGGCTGGCAAAATCTTGGTTCCAATGCTTCTCGCTTGCGCTTTCGCCGAAGCCATCGCGATTTATGCGCTGGTTATCGCGTTTTCGATATAAAAGAAAATAAGTGATGGAGTCAATCATTTCCACATTTCACATAGATTGGAAAATCATCATTGCCCAAGCCATAAACTTCGGCGTGGTTTTCGTGGTGCTGTATATTTATGCGCTCAAACCTCTCAGCAAGTTAATGAAAGAACGCAGTGAAAAAATAGAAACAGGCATTAACGACGCTAAAAAATCCGGCGAATTATTACAAAAAGCGGCAGAAGAATATAAGCAAAATACGACCAAACTTCGGGTGATGGCTTTGGACGCCCAAAAAGAACTAAGCAAAGAATTAGAACAACTAAGAGCGGAAAATCTGAATAGGATAAAAGCGGATAATGACGAATGGACAAAAAAAAGAATAGCGCAGATGGAAATTGACAAAAAAGCCTTGGTCGAATCAGCCAAAGGCGAAGTGGTAACGCTCGCGATCTTGGCCGCTGAAAAAATTATGAAAGATAAAAACAAATAAAATAATGGTAAAAATTTCACCAAAAAATATCGCAGAAGCAGTGTATGAGGCCACGGAAGGCAAGTCGGGACAGAATTTAGCGCTAACCCTTCGGCGTTCCGTTCAAGTGCTGGCTGGCAAACGAATGCTCGGCCGGTCCGGCGAAGTTCTAGGGGCTCTTCAAAATATATTTGATAAAAAAACGGGAACGGTCAGAATGAAAGTCACAACGGCGAAGCCTCTAGGGCCTTTGGAGAAAAGCAAGCTGGAAAGTCAGGTCAAAGAAAAATATAAAATGCAAATTGTCCTCGGCGAGTTTTTTGAAAAAGAAGAATTGTTGGGCGGAACAAGGATTGAGATTGGAGATGAAATATTGAATGACACCTATCGAAACAAGCTAGAGCAATTAGAAAATTTTTTAAAGCAGGAAAAATAAGAGAAATATTATGTCAAATCACATTGTAGAAAATTTAAAAAAAGAAATCGAAAATTTTACCGCTCAAATAAAAATTGAGAAAGTGGGAAAGGTTCTGGAAGTTTTTGACGGAATCGCCAAGGTTTCCGGACTTTCCGATATCAAATCTTCCGAAATGGTGATTTTTCCAAACGGGGAAACAGGGGTCGTTTTAAATTTGGAAGAAGACGCGGTCGGGGTGATTATTTTCGGCGATTTTTCTAAAATTAAAGAAGGGGATGTGGTGACGGCGACCGGAAAAATTCTGGAAATTCCGGTTTCGGATAATATTTTGGGGCGGGTGGTGAATGCGATCGGTCTGCCAATTGACGGCAAAGGCGCCATCAAGGCGGACAAAACTTATCCGATTGAAAAAGTTGCTCCGGGAGTTATTACCCGTCTTTCCGTTTCCGAGCCGGTCTCTACCGGCATTAAGGTTATTGACAGTATTATTCCGATCGGCCGGGGACAGCGCGAACTTATTATAGGAGATCGTCAGACCGGGAAGACAGCTATCGCGATTGACACTATTTTAAATCAAAAAGGCCAAAATTTAATTTGTATTTATGTGTCTATCGGACAGAAAGATTCTAAATTGCGAAAACTGCAGGCCAGACTCGAAGAGGGCCAAAGCATGGATTATACCGTTATCGTATCGGCCGGCGCATCCGAAGCCGCTTCTTTGTCATATATTGCGCCTTATGCCGGAGTTTCGATTGCTGAATATTTTATGGATCAAGGCAAGGACGTTTTAATTATTTATGACGATCTTTCCAAACACGCTGTCGCTTATCGTGAAATTTCACTTCTTTTGCGTCGTCCGCCGGGCCGCGAAGCGTACCCGGGCGATGTGTTTTATTTGCATTCTCGTTTGCTCGAGCGCGCTTGCCGAAGAAATAAAGAATATGGTGGCGGTTCTATCACGGCATTGCCTATTATTGAAACCCAAGCCGGCGATGTTTCGGCTTATATTCCGACAAATGTTATTTCCATTACGGACGGGCAAATTTTTCTGGAAACGGATCTTTTCTACAAAGGCATCCGTCCGGCGGTGAATGTCGGTCTTTCTGTTTCGCGAGTCGGTTCGAGCGCGCAAATTAAAGCGATGAAAAAAGTAGCCGGGACACTCAAGTTAGATTTGGCGCAGTTTCGGGAGCTGGAA
>JBBUAS010000047.1:0-8126 GCA_038058555.1 Patescibacteria group bacterium
CTCGCCAAGAATCGAACTTGGATCGCCAGCTTCGCAGGCCAGCATTCTATCCGTTAAACTACGAGAGCGTATTCGATTTACTTTTGAAGATTAACAGTTTTTTTAAAAAAGTCTATCTTAAAATCCCAGCGCTTCCATTATTTTTTCCGAAGGATGCTCTGTCATTTCTTCTTCCGCGATATTTTTTGAAGTCATTATGGAATGAATGTCTGGCGCATTTTCTTTTTCTATCGGGATTGTTATGATCGGCATAAAGGCTCTTTCCGATTTTATAAAAAGCAGTGGTTTGACTATTGCTTCGGGAGAATTATCTATTTGCACCCAAAAAGATTTTATATTTTCGTAAGGGTAAAGGCGGTTGCGGATTTTCAAGCCTTTTTCATTGAGTTCATAAATAACGAGGTCCGGTTTTTTAATCGCGAAAAATCCCAGCAACACTCCGGAAAGAACGAGCAAAGTCGCGAAAAAATAATTTTCATAAATAATTGAAGCGATTGAACTGGTCACGACGATAATCCCGAGTGCCCAAAACCAGTCCGGGCTTCTTTCTTTTTCTTCGTATTCCAAAGCGGACCAAGATAACTTTTCGTTGTCTTTCATAAATTAATTATATCAGACTATGTGTCAAGATGTAAATATGTTAAAATAAATATATGTACGAAGCTATTAAAAACTTCAATCAGCAGTTTTTGTTTGAACCGAAAATTATCAATGAAGAAAATTTTATTCAAAAATCCAGTTTTGTGGTCGTGGGAATGGGCGGATCGGCTCTGGCGGCTCTGTTATTAAAAACTTGGAAACCGAAACTGAACATCACAATTCGCCGAGATTATGGTCTGCCTGAATTTTATCCTGAAGAATTAAAAAACAAACTTATCATTTTAAGTTCCTATTCCGGCAATACGGAAGAAGTGATTGATGCTTTTAAAGAGGCCCAAAATAAAAATTTGGCAATGGCGGTAATTTCAATTGGCGGTAAATTGTTGGAATTAGCCAAAGAAAATAATGTTCCATATATAAAATTGCCCGACACCGGAATTCAACCCCGCTCGGCTCTCGGCTTTTCTATTAAAGCATTCTTAAAATTTATCGGGGAAGAAGAAGAGCTAAAAAAGCTGACTGAATTGGCGACAGTTCTCAATCCAATTGATTTTGAGAAAGAAGGGAAAATATTAGCAGAAAAAATAAGAAATCATATTCCAGTTATCTATGCCTCTGACCGCAATTTGTCCGTAGCTTATAATTGGAAAATAAAATTAAACGAAAGCGGAAAAATTCCCGCCTTTTATAATGTTTTCCCGGAATTAAATCATAACGAAATAAACGGTTTTAATGTAAAAGATTCCACCAGAGAGTTAAATAATAAATTTTACTTTATCTTTTTAAAAGATACGGAAGACGATCCGAGAATCTTAAAAAGAATGGAGGTGACAGAAAAATTATATCAGGATCGTAATTTGCCGACGCGAACCTTGGAGCTGACAGGAGAAAATATTTGGTTTAAAATATTTTCTTCGCTTGTTTTGGCCGATTGGGCCGCTTATTATACGGCGCTCCAATATGGATTGGACCCGCAGCAAATACCAATGGTTGAAAATTTCAAAAAACTCATCTTGGAATAGAAAAAAAATACTCAAATATTATTTAACTTACCGTATTTAGATACTCGTCAAAAGCCAACATAAGTTTTTTCAGACCGTCCGGGATTTCGCCATATTCGTAATCGTCCACCTTTTTTATCGGCAGGATTTTTATTGACGTGCCGGTTAGAAAGGCTCCGTCATACTCCGAGAGGCTGGTGAGCGGGATATTTTTCTCTTTAATTCTGAATCCATTTTGTTTGGCCACTTCCAGAATATGTTTCCTTGTCACTCCGAGCAAATTATTTTTTTCTAAAGGCGAGTAAATCGTCTGTCCCTTGATCGTAAAAAAGTTTGTCCGCGTTCCTTCTGTTATGTTTCCGTCTTTATTCAAAAGAAGCGCGTCATAGCAATTTTTTTCTTTGGCTTCCCGATACGCTAGATAGCTCGCCAGCATGTTTAAAGTTTTTGCCTGCGGATACACTCTTTCATATTCGGTGGTAATAGTTTTGACTCCGTTTTGATATGATTTTTTGTCAACAAATAATGGGTTGCTTCCCATAATGTACAGAGTCGCATTTTCTTTTTTTTCGGCGCCGATCAGTAAAATTTTTAAATTAAATGTTCCGGCTTTTACTTTTTCAACAAAATCAAGAACAAATTTTTCCATTTCTTTTTTCACAAATGGATGTTCCAATTTGATAATTTTAGCCGAGAGCTCGAGTCGTTCAAGGTGGTCGGAAAGAAAAAGGGGCTTGTCGTTTTTGACCCGGATAGTTTCATACACGCCGAAACCATAGGCATACTCGATTGACAGCAAAGGCACCTGGGCCTCGGCTATCGGCAAAATCTTTCCATTTTTTGAAAACACCAAAAAATTCATAAGGTCATTATAGCAGATTCTGCCGACATTTTTTGCCCTCTGTCGTGCCTATACATGCCCGACAAAATACCAACAATGGTGACAATTTGGCTTAGAAGTCCTGAAATTGGATGATCTGCCCACTTCTTTTCTTTTTTTTGAATAAAAATGGAGTTTCTTAAAATGGTCACTACACACATTGCGGCGCCCGCAAAAGCTGTCAAAAGAAAATAATGAATTACCAAAATCGCCAAATAAATAGATTGCAAGAAAAGAATATTTCTGCGAGTTTTTGCATTCCACGCCAGAATAATAAAAACCAGTCCCACTGCACCAATAGCTTGAATAACCCAGAAATTATAAAAAAAGTTAATCACGATACCTTTTAGTATACCAAATTTGGCGGAGGGTAGAGGAGTCGAACCTCTAAGGGATTTCTCCCGATAGTTTTCAAGACTATTGCCATACCATTAGGCGAACCCTCCGTGTTATCTTTTTAATTTTTTTAAAATATAAACTTTAAACTATTTATTTGATTTCCGACAACTTTATACTGAAATCTTTTTTTACTTCTGCCCAACTTTTTTGGGCAATTTTGAAAATGTAAAAAATCTCTAAAATTCCCACGGTGTTCAAGACAAGCAATGCGATGAACCACCTTTTTTGATTGTTTTGAGCGGCTGTCCAGACCGCATAAATTTTCCAAGAAATCGTCCAAAGGAGCAATATTAATACAAGGATATTGATAAATACATTGATCCAAAATGGATTATACATGTGAAAATAATACCAGAAAAATGTTTTTTATGCTACTCTTTTGATATGAGATTTTTGGGTATCGATTACGGAACGAAGAGAATCGGAACGGCCATTTCCGACGAAAACGGCACCCTGGCTTTTCCGAAAGAGATTGTTTTGAACAATAAAGATACTTTTAACAAGCTCGGCGAGATAATCAGAGACGAGAATATTTCGGAAATTGTAGTGGGAGAGTCGGTTGATTTTTCCGGAAAGTTAAATGCGCTCTCCGGAAGAATTGAAGTTTTTATTTTGGAACTTTCCGAGAAATTTAAATTGCCGATTCACAAGCAAAAAGAATTTTTGACATCGGTCGAGGCGCGAAAGTCAAAAGTTGGCAAAAAGGGGCTAAGTCCGTCGCAAGCACACAGCAAATTAAAACAAATAAAAAGCGGACGAATTGACGCCTCAGCCGCCGCGCTTATTTTACAAAGATATTTGGATAAAAAGAACCATGGCTCTTTTTGATATTTTACCTTTAATAAAAACAATCGGGATGCTCGGGATCTTTTTGTTTGTTTTTGCCGAGTCGGGACTTTTCTTCGGTTTTTTCTTGCCGGGAGATTCTCTGCTTTTTACGGCCGGAATTTTAGCTTCGGCTGGGTATTTCAATGTAGTGTTTTTATTTCTGGGTTGTTTCGCAATGGCTATTTTGGGTGACTCGGTGGGGTACTATTTCGGGCAAAAAACCGGCCCCAAAATTTTTTCTCGGCCCGATTCTTTGTTTTTTAAAAAACAGAACTTGGAAAAAACATCTTTATTTTTCAAAAAATACGGCGATAAAACAATAACCTTGGCGCGTTTTATTCCAATCGTGAGAACCTTCGCTCCGATTCTGGCCGGGGTGGGCCGGATGGATTATAAAATTTTTATATTTTGGAATATCCTGGGCGCATTATTTTGGTCCGGATCAATGATTTTTGGAGGTTATTTTCTTGGAAATTCCATCGAGAATATAGATAAAATTATTTTACCGATTGTGCTTTTGATAATTATCATTTCCTTGGCGCCGATTCTTTGGCATTTAGTTTGTAAAAAGGTATAATACTACCATGTTTACGGATGCTTTTAATAGATTTTTTTTCAGACTTTTTCCTCTACCTAAAATTCTTTCGGCCCCCTCTTTTGGTTTGGACATTTCCGATGAATCGCTGAAATTTATAGAACTTACTGCAACCAAAGACGGTATTAGGGTGGGACGGCACGGAGAGCGGGCCATTCCGCTTGGCGTTATTGAATCCGGCAAAATCAAAGATCCCAAAAAAATGGAAGAAATTTTATCGGCTTTGCGAAAAGAAGAAGGAGTGAAATCCGTACGGGTTTCTTTGCCGGAAGAGCAAGTATATCTCTTCCAGCTTCGATTGGAAAAAACGGGATTAAAGCATATCCGGGAGGGAATAGAGCTTGCTCTTGAAGAGCGCGTGCCGATCCCGGCCTCCGAAGCGATTTTTGATTATGATCTGGTTGACGAAGATGCGCAAAGCCTGGAAGTTCAGGTTGCCACCATACCCAAAAACGTCATTGAGAATTATCTGTTGATTTTTAAACATTCTCAGATGAGGGTTCAATCGTTTGAACTGGAAGCCCAGGCAATCTCCCGGGCGGTGGTGAAAAAAGGTGATCTGGAAACTTATATGATTGTGGATTTTGGCAAAAAACGCACCGGCATTTTTATCGTGTCTCGGGGGATTGTGATGTTTACCTCGACCCTGGATGTGGGAGGGGTGATGCTCACCAATATGATCCAGAAAAGCTTCAAGATAAGTTTCGAGGAGGCGGAAAAAATGAAGCAGCAATACGGCCTGCAGCGCAATGTCGTGAATAAGGAAATCTTCGCCGTGCTTTTGAACAGCGTTTCCATTTTACGCGACGAAATAGCCAAGCATTTTTTATATTGGCATACCCACAAAGATGAAGAAAATCAGAACAATCCGTCCATTAAAAAAATAATTCTTTGCGGCGGAGACTCAAACTTGATTGGCCTGGCCGATTATATTTCTGTAAGCATGAAGACCCCGGTAAAAATGGCTAATGTCTGGACTAACATATTAAGTACGGAAAATTATATCCCGGAAGTGAACTTCAAACAGGCGCTCTCGTTTGCTACCGCCTTAGGGCTTGCTTTGGGAGACTTTAATAAAAATTAAAATGATAAATTTAATTCCAAACAAAGAAAAAAAAGAAATGACTCTGGATTTTTATTACAGGCTCGCAATTGTGTTTTTTATTATGCTTGATTTTTGTATTTTGGTCTTTGTGATCGCCATTGCTCCTTCATATTTTCTCTCTTCCGAGAAAAGCGTTTTGATTAATGCGAAACTGGAGGCTCAAAAAAAAGAAACCCTGCCTCTTTTTGACCAACAAACTCTCGCTTCAATCAAGAGCGTGAATGATAAGCTTGATTTGGTGGAAAATGCCGAAAAAAATAAATTTTCTCTTTCTCTTAAAGTTATCAATGCTCTTCTTTCAAAAAAAAGAGCTGATATTAAAATCATCCAGATTGTATACGAAAATGACAAAATTTTAGGCAAAAAAGTGAGTGTGGCCGGAACGGCGCCGTCCCGTGCTATTTTACTTTTATTCCGCCGGGCGCTGGAAGGCAACCCTGTCTTTAAAAGTGTTGATTTGCCCATTTCTAATTTCGTTAAAGGATCCGATATTCAATTTTATTTAACCTTAGTTCCTGCATAATACAATGAATAATTTTCAAAAAATGCCGTTAATTGTTTCTGTAATATTGTTTGTGCTTTTTTCTTCGGCTTTGGTATTTATGTACGGGAAAATAAATGACAGCAATCAGAAAGCCAAACAAGACCTGACAATCTGGCAGACGGAAATGCTTCGGCGCGACAATATAAAATCGCTTGATTTTTCTCTCCAAATGATTGCCGATGACAGAGCCCGACTGGAAACGCATTTTGCCCAAAGTTCGGATGTTGTTCCCTTTTTGGATACGATTGAAAAATTGGCGTTCAAAGCCGGAGCTTTGGCAACAGTTGATTCGGTTGATGCCAAGACGAATAAAACCGAACTAATCATCGGATTAAAAGCTACCGGTAGTTTTGAAGCAATTTATAAATTTTTAACGCTTTTAGAAAATTCTCCCTATGAGCTTGATTTTCTTTCAATGGATATGCACAAGTTGGCAAGACCGGATGCGCCCGGCAAAAATATCAGAAATTTGGAATGGGAGGCCGTTTTTAAAATACAGCTTTTAAGTTTTATCCCGTAAATTTATGCAAATAAAACTTTTTAAAAAAGAAAAAAGCTTCAAGAAAAAAAATTTTATTTTTCACCCGGATCTGTATTGGAAAATCACGGTCAGTGGCATATTGGTCGCAATTCTTTTTTCTTTCTTTTTTGGCTATCGTCTTTTTATGGAAATTAACCGAGAAGCTATTTTACCAGCCCCAAATGGGAGTAGGCAGGTTGAAACAGTCAAAAAAGATAGGATTGAAGAAATCCTCCGCTATTTTTCCGAACGAGAAAAAAAATCAGCCGAAATTTTAAATTCTCCAGCGCCCTTCGTTGACCCGTCGCTGTAAAAATGCTAATTTGAAAGGGTGTTTATGTGCGGTTAGCTGTTTTGGCAGGTCATTATCCTTTTATTTGCGCGGTTAGCTCAGTTGTAGCGACGCGTGAGGTACACTGAAAAATAAGACAATACGTTACAATAAAATTATGCGCGGTTAGCTCAGTTGGTAGAGCAACCCGTTTACACCGGGAAGGTCAGGGGTTCGAGTCCCTTACCGCGCACACGCTATCCACTTGTCCTCGTAGTTCAATGGATAGAACAGAAGGTTTCTAACCTTCCAATGTAGGTTCGATTCCTACCGGGGACACAATGAGAAATTATCTGTAGCCATCAGTAGTTTATGAAAATAAAAATCCTCTACGAAGATGCGAATATTTTAGCTATTGACAAGCCATCTGGAATTTTAGTGCACCCCGCACCATCCCGCCAAGGCGGGAGCTACGAGACAGGCCCCGATGAGAAAACCGTTGTAGACATATTTAAAAAAAAATATCCAAAGTTGGAAATAGTGCATAGATTAGATAGAGATACCTCCGGAGTCTTACTCCTGGCGAAAAATAAAAAAGCTCATGAATTTCTGAAGAAACAATTTCAAGATAGAACGGTAAAAAAAATTTATCATGCCATTGTAAATGGTTGGGTGAAAGACGATCATGGTTTCATAAAAAAACCTATCGGCCGAAGTCCGAAAGATTTTCGCCGGCATTTGTCCGGTCGAGGTGCGCGCGGAGAAATGCGGGAGGCGATTACCGAGTATAAAGTTTTGAAGAGATTTCAGGCAAAGTGTTCACAAAATTCTTCCTCCTGCGCCCTTCCGCGAGTACGCAGTGGGACCCTCGGAAATAAGAATTTTGTGAACACTTTGCCTTTTACATATCTCGAAGTGCGTCCCAAAACCGGCCGAACGCACCAGATTCGCGTACATATGAAATTCATAAATCATCCGGTCGTTTGCGATTCTTTGTATAATCCAAATGGTTCTTGTCCGAAAGGTCTAAAACGAATGGGCCTGCATGCGAAGTCTATAGAATTCCAAAATTTAAAAAATGAAATCATAAAAATAGAATTGCCGATGCCCAAAGAATTTGTTAACATAGTAAGATAATATGCAAAGCTTAATATACAATATATTGTAGGTTAAGGAATTTAAAAAATATGCAAGACGAAACTAAGATATGCCAAAATTGCCCTCCTTCGCTAAAGCTACGGACGGGTAAACAAAAAAGTTATGGAATATAAACCGCAAAATGTGGTATGTCAGAATTGCAAGAGTTCTTTTACGATCGAGCCGGAGGATTTTAATTTTTACGAAAAAATAAATGTTCCGACGCCGACCTGGTGTCCGGAATGC
>JBBUAS010000048.1:0-7335 GCA_038058555.1 Patescibacteria group bacterium
CCTTGATTGGGCTCTGGGATGACCTTATTCAAATTTATGGCCATGGAAGATTTGCCCGCGATGACAAATCTTGGCGCAAGTGGAAAGCTTTTTTGGTCGCTCTTGTTTCTCTTTTGATAGGTTTGTGGTTTTTTTATAAATTAGGTATGGTCACTTTACATATTCCCTTTGGCGGAGAAATTTATTTGGGTATTTTAATTATTCCATTTTTTATGATTGTGGCGCTCGCGACTTTTTCCGGTGGAGTGATTGATGGCATTGACGGGCTTTCTGGGGGGGTTTTGGCTTCTATTTTTGCCGCCTATTCGGCGATTGCTTTTGCCAATAATCAAATAGATCTGGCTGTTTTTTCCGGAATCATCACCGGAGCAACGTTGGCGTTTTTGTGGTTTAATATTCCGCCAGCCAGATTTTATATGGGAGAAACGGGGATTATGGGGCTGACAATCACTTTAGCTACCCTCGCATTTTTAACTGACTCGGTTTTGATTCTTCCGATTGTCGCCTTGCCTCTGGTCATTACCTCAGGCTCGGTTATTTTGCAAATTTTTTCAAAAAAACTACGCGAAGGCAAAAGGTTGTTCAGACTGGCGCCGATCCATCATCACTTTGAAGCGATTGGCTGGTCATCCTATAAGGTGACAATGCGTTACTGGGTTCTTTCAATTGTGTTTGCTATTGTAGGAATAATTTTAGCAGTAATCAGCAGATAGAGGTTTAGCCTCTATTAGAGGCTAAACCTCTATCTGCTAGTCGAAAATGAAAGATAAAAAAGTAGATAAATTTTTTTTAATAGTTGTATTTCTTTTGCTTTCTATCGGAATTGCGATGTTTATTTCGGCTTCCTTGGGAATTTTGGCAAAAAACGAAAAAACTTTTTATGCGGTGCTTTTCAGCCAACTAATTCTAGGGCTTGGCTTGGGCTTGCTGGGGATGTATTTTTGTTTAAAAATAAATTACAAATTTTGGCGTAAATATTCTTTTTTAGTTTTTCTCGGATCAATTCTCCTGACCGCCGCGGTTTTTATTCCTTCTTTGGGATGGAGCCATGGAGGAGCGTCCAGATGGATACAGTTGGGGCCGATTTCTTTTCAACCGGTGGAATTTTTGAAATTCGGGTTCGTTATTTATTTTGCGGCTTGGCTCTCTTGGGTAAAAAACCGGGTGCAGGACTTTCGGTTTGGGATTTTACCGTTTGGCATAATGCTTTCTATTATTGCTTTTATTTTATTCAAGCAACCGGACACAAAAAGTTTTATTTTAATTACCATAACCGGATTATCCATGCTTTTTGTTTCCGGCGTTTCCGTTAAATATATTTTAGGAGTAGGTTTGGGATTAATTCTTTTGCTGGGGTCGCTTGTTTATTTTACGCCTTATCTACAGGAACGGGTAAAAACCTTCATTCATCCATCGATTGATTCGCAAGGATCTTCTTATCAGATCCAACAGTCGCTTATTGCTTTGGGTTCCGGAGGCGTCTTTGGGCGGGGATTTGGTCAAAGTGTTCAAAAATTCAGTTATCTTCCGGAACCACAGGGGGATTCTATTTTTGCTGTTTTGGGAGAAGAATTGGGTTTTACGGGAGCATTTATCACGATATTTCTTTATGTGCTTTTTGTTCTGCGCGGGTTTCGAATTGCCAATCGAGCCCCGGACTATTTTAGTGGACTTTTAGTCTCTGGAATTGTTATACTCATTACGGTGCAGTCATTTATGCACATTGCTTCAATTACCGGGGTTTTCCCCTTAACGGGAGTGCCCTTGGTGTTTATGAGTCATGGAGGGACCGCGCTCTTGATATACCTGATGGCCACAGGTATTGTGTTAAATATATCAAAATTTCAAAGAAAAAATATATGAAAATAGTTTTTACCGGCGGAGGAACAGGTGGACATTTTTATCCAATTATTGCTGTCGTCCAAAAAGTCAATCAAATAATAGACCACGAACACATCTTGGGAGCCAAACTCTACTATGTTTCCGATAGTCCTTATGACAAGGAAATGCTTCTGGAGAACAGGTTGCTTTATGAAGAAACAAAAACCGGAAAAATGCGCATTTATTTTTCTTTAAAAAATTTCACGGACATTTTTAAAACTTTTTTTGGCGTTCTTAACAGCATTTTTAAAATGTTTGCGATTTATCCGGACGTTGTTTTTGGCAAAGGAGGATATGCCTCATTTCCGACGATTTTTGCCGCCAGAATTTTGCGGATTCCTGTCTTAATTCACGAATCAGATTCTGCTCCCGGACGAGTAAATCTTTGGGCCGGACATTTTGCAAAAAAAATCGCCGTATCTTTTCCTGAAGCGGCAGAATATTTTTCTAAAAAAACTGTTGCTTGGACCGGACAGCCGATCAGAACCGAAATAGAGCACCCGGCTTCGCACAAAGAAGCGCTGGAGTATTTTAAATTAGAATCAGAATTACCCGTTATTGTTATCATGGGAGGTTCTCAGGGCGCAGAATTAATAAATAATACCGTTTTAGATGCGTTGCCCAGATTGATCCAAAACTACCAAATAATTCATCAAACCGGCGTAAATAATTTTAAAAATGTTTCGGGACAAGCGGAAGTTATCTTGGCCGTTAATAAGTGCAAGATAAGATACACCGCTATTCCTTACTTGAATCCCTTGGCGGTAAAAATGGCAGCGGGGGCGGCCACTATGATTATTTCTCGTGCCGGATCGACTCTATTTGAAATAGCTTCTTGGGGCGTGCCATCTATTTTAGTTCCCTTTTCCAATTCCAATGCCGATTATTCCAAAAAAAATGCCTTTAATTATGCCCGGGCCGGAGCTTGTAGTGTCATCGAAGAAGCGAATATGACAGCTAACATTTTAAGTTCGGAGGTAGAGAGAATAATAGGGGATAAAACAGAATACGAACAAATGGCTCAAAATGCGAAAGCTTTCAGCAAGCCCGGCGCCGCCGAAAAAATCGCCCGTGAGCTGGTGGATATTGCCATGAGCCACGAGAAATAAATATGATTAAACTTGTCGCATTCGATTGGAACGGGACGATTCTTGCAGACACGCAAACTTGTTGGGATTATCAAAAAGTTAAATAAACCCGCACACTTACATGTATGAAGTGCAAAGCATATTGTAATCAATATTATGCTTGGTAAGTGTGCGGGTAAATGCTAAAATGTATTTATGGATAAAAAAGTCGTAACCAGATTTGCACCTAGCCCGACCGGACATTTTCATGTCGGAGGGATTCGTTCTGCCTTGTTTAATTTTTTATTTGCAAGACAAAAAGGTGGAACATATATTTTACGAAGTGAAGACACAGACAAAGAGCGATCCAAGAGGGAATATGAAAACGAATTTTTGGAACTTTTCGATTGGCTCGGGTTAAAACATGACCAATTTTTTAGACAATCCGACCGCATAAAAGTTTATCGAAAATATTTGCAAAAAATGATCGATGACGGATTTGCGTATTTATCCAAAGAAACACCAAAAGAAGAAGGAGAGAGAGATGAAGTAATTCGTTTCAAAAATCCGAATAAAAAAATTACTTTCCATGATTTGGTTTTAGGCGATATCACAGTTGATACGACTGATTTGGGGGATTTCGTCATTGCCCGCGATATGGATGAGCCGCTTTACCATCTGGCTGTGGTAATCGATGATTTTGAAATGGAGGTCACTCACGTAATTCGAGGGCAAGAACATGCCCCCAATACTCCGCGCCAAATTCTTATCCAGGAAGCTATCGGAGCCCCGAGGCCTTTATATGCCCATTTACCGCTTATTTTGAACAAAGAAAGAGCCAAACTATCCAAACGCGACGAATCGGTGCCTGGAGCGATTGAATATAAAAAAAGGGGTTATTTGCCGGAAGCCTTGCTTAATTTTATGGCGCTCAACGGCTGGAATCCCGGAGGAGAACAAGAGGTTTTTACCTTGTCTGAGTTAATAAAAAAATTTGATATTTCAAAAGTCCAAAAAGGCGGTGGAATTTTTAACCCGGAAAAATTAGAGTGGCTGAATAAGGAGCATATGAAATTGCTTACTCCTGCAGAAATTGAAAAAAATATTTTAGCTTGGCTGCCGGAGGAAATGCGGAATAAAATTCCCAAAAGACCGTCTTTTGGGACAAAAGACGGTCTTTTGGGAATAATTTTTGAGAGAATTTCCAAATGGGGAGATATTAAAGAAATAGTCGCGAAAGGGGAATTAGATTTCTTTTTTAAGGCGCCGGAATATGAAAAAGAAAAATTAATTTTTCCCGCCCAAAGCGGGTCCGCCTCTGGCGGAAAAAATTTTAATTTGGAAAAAATATCTCAAAATATTAAAGAAGTTATAAATGTTCTTCAGGCTTTGGAAGAAAAAGATTTTACAAAAGAAAACATTAAAAACGCGTTAATGATTTTAGCGGATAAAATGGACAGCAGGGGAGAGGTCTTGCATCCTGTGCGTTTTGCATTGTCCGGATTGGATAAATCCCCGGATCCTTTTATTATTGCTGAAATTTTAGGAAAAAATGAAACTTTATCCCGACTGCAAAAAGCTATTTAAAACTGTTTTATTAGTAGTTTTACTGATAGGTTTTTATTTTTTTCCACCTCTTCAGTGGATCGCCGGAGAGGCGATTTCTTCGGCGCAGACGGCTTCAGAGATTCAAAATAAAATAAACGAAAAAGATTCCGATATCCAGAAATTAGAACAGGAGATTGCCGCTTATCAAACAGAACTTAACAATTTAGGACAACAAAAAAACTCTTTAAACAGCTCCCTCAAACAACTTGATTTGACCAGAAAAAAATTGGAAACCGATATTGCAATCACTCAAAAAAAAATAGATAAAACCAACTTAAAAATACAAGGCCTGAATCGGGATATCAGTACCAAGAAAAATTCTATTTCCAACAGTCTTCTGGCGATTTCTCTGGGGATAAAACAAATAAATGAATTTGAAAATGAAAGCATGGTGGAGAGCCTTCTTTCTTCCAATGATTTTTCTTTAATTTGGAATGATGTTGACAACACAAAGACCGTCCGGGAAAAAATCAGGGATAAAATAATAGAATTAAAACAAATAAAAGGAGAATTAGAAGACACCCGGAAAGAAACAATTGACGCAAAAAATGAATTAACCAGTCTGAAATCCGAGCTGGCCGACCAGAAAAAAATTGTCGAACAGAATACCAAAGACAAAAAGAAGCTTCTGGCGCAGACCAAAAACAATGAGGCTAATTACCAAAAGATTTTAAAAGACCGGCTGGCCCGAAAAGACGCGTTGGAAAAAGAGCTTCGTGATTATGAATCACAGCTCAAATATATTTTAGACCCGTCTAAATTGCCTGATGCCGGAGTATTTTCCTGGCCCCTGGATTATGTTTTTATTACTCAGCTCTTTGGAAAAACAATTGACGCGAAGAGATTATACGCTTCCGGTTCCCATAGCGGAGTGGATTTCAGGGCTTCAGTCGGGACACCGGTTAAAGCAAAGGCCGGAGGGGTAATTGCCGGGACAGGGGATACGGATACGCAATGTCCCGGAGCTTCTTTCGGTAAATTTGTTTTTATCAAGTATGATAATGGATTATCCAGTGCTTATGGGCACCTTTCTCTGGTAAAAGCAAATACAGGAGAAAGAGTGGCGAGAGGACAAATAGTGGCTTATAGCGGGAATACGGGTTATTCTACGGGCCCGCATTTGCATGTTTCCGTTTATGCTCCCGATGCCGCCGAAGTCAAAAGTATTCCCAGTAAATCATGTCCCGGCAGAATTTTAACTCAACCCATCGCGCCCATCAACGCTTATCTTGATCCGATGTATTTTTTACCTTCAACAACATCGAATATGTTTAAATAATTTACATTATTGCCTTTATTAGGTATCTTGTGGTAAAATAATGGGATGAAAAAAGAAGGCGGATTTCTACTTAAAACTTGTTTCTATGAAAAATTTTAATACACAAAAGGGAATTAGTATCTTAGGAATCCTGTTTTGGGCTGTCATCCTTATTTTAGTGCTTAGTTATTTTCGCATAAGCATCAAATCTGTCGTCGAAAGTCCTACGGGGCAAGAAAATATCAACTATGTCGGAGGAGGAACCAAAAGTTTATGGACCGCTTATTTCGCCGAACCGGCTTCTTATCTCTGGAACGATATTTGGGTAAAAATTTTTTGGCGAGGTTTTATTTCCAATATGGAGCGTATCCGCGATGGACAACCTACCGACTTTGATAATGCGGCTCCAAAATTCCAATCGCAACAATGACATATAATGTCGCAGAGTGGATTGCGCGACATTTTTAATGTTCGTACAATCCACATTATGTTCTACGACATATCATGTCGCAGAACATATATTGTGCGACACGCTATATTATTACTGACACGAGTTAGAAAGCTCGTATCCAGCCGTTATTGCCTCTTCCCCTGTCGCGAAATAGACTCGATTTTCTTGTTTGATAGTTTTACCGGCCGAGCATCCGATTGAATAATATTTTGTTCCCCTATTTGAAGCGAAAAAGTTTTTGCCGGTAGAATTTGAACTGGTAGAATTTGAAGAAGATTCTATGGCTGAAACGACACTTGCCTTTTGTTGGTCTGGATATTCTATTTTTATACCCCTCGAACTGTTTTCTTTTGATAGCCTGCCCAGCTCAAAAGAGCCTAAACCTACTAAAATTACGACCAAAACCATCAAAATATCCTTCCCTTTCTCACTTTCCAAAAATTGCTTGATTTTTTCCATGAAATCATTTATACTCATTTTGTTATTAAATTATACATAAAAATAACGAACAAAGCGAGTATATTTTTGGTACCCTGTTAAATAGCTTTTGCAAGGCAAAAGTTGAAATCTAAAGGATTTCATTTAACAGGGTGATGATTTTAATACTCATTTCATTCGTTTAAAATCAATCATGGCCCATAGAAAAGCCGGCGGTACAGCCAAAAACTTAAGGGATTCTAACCCGAAATACCTCGGAATTAAGCTGGCGGACGGCCAAAAGGCCCAATCTGGCTCTATTATCGTCCGTCAGCGTGGTACGGTCATTATGGCGGGTACAAACGTCGGTTTAGGCAGTGATCATACCCTCTTTGCCCTCAAAGACGGCACGGTCAAATTCGGCTCCAAACGAAAAATTTCCTTTCACGGCAGAACAACCGTCAAGAAAGTGGTGAATGTAAACTAGTTGTTTTATTCTGTCTTTATTTCGTTCTCCTCATAGAACTCTTTTTCGGCTTTTAACAGATCGCTGTCTTGGTGAATCTGTTTTATTTCCTCGATATCCTTTGCAATTTTTTTTATATCTTCTTTGGTTGCCAAAGGTTCTCCTTCTTTGAGCTCTTCTTTCTTGG
>JBBUAS010000049.1:0-6877 GCA_038058555.1 Patescibacteria group bacterium
TCAATAAATTGGACTGCGTCCTGATTCGCTCCGGAAGAATCTAGCGCGTTTTTTATAATTTTGTGGAGAATAATATAACTCTTCCGGGCTTCTTTCCCTCCTTTCAATACCACCGCATTGCCGGACTTAATGCAAATAGAAGCCACGTCCGTCGTCACATTCGGCCGTGATTCATAAATAACGCCGATGACGCCGATTGGCACTCTTTTGCGACAAATCTTCAGTCTGAGGCGATTTCGACAATCAAAAATCTCGCCGATCGGATCCGGCATTTTTATGATGTTTCCAATTTCTTTGGCCATATTTTCGATACGATCATTATTCAACAGAAGACGATCGCGCATTGGATCACTTGGTGAAAAGTTTTTTAAATCTTGAGCATTAGTCTTTATAATCAATTTTTTATTCCAACGCAAACCTTTTGCGATATTTCTTAAAATTAAAATTCTTTTGGAATGAGGCAAAAGACTCAACGACATTGAAGCTTTTTTCGCTTGATTTAATTGTTTCAGGATAGCTTTACTCATGGCTTATTTCTTTAGCTCTTTTATAGGCGGCACTGACAGCTTTGAAGATAGTCCCGCTGAAATTTTCTTTCCGGAAAACTTTCAAGGCCGCTTCGGTCGTGCCCCCTTTAGAGGCGATTTTTTTTATCAGAGCTGAATAATTTTCTCCTTCTCCCAACAAAGCTCCCGCCGAAAAAGTTTTCTCGACAAGTTTTTGACTTTCCTCTTTTGTCAATCCGAGCTTCATCGCGGAAGCGGAAAGACATTGGGCTAATAGAAAAAAGTACGCCGGACCGCTGCCGGAGATAGCCGTCGTTTTATTGATAGTATCTTCGTTTTTGACTTCGAAGTTTTCCGTTATTTTGTTGATAAAATTTTTCGCTTTTTTGATTTCCGGCTTGGATAAACCAAAACTTTTCCAAACAGCTATTCCTTCCCCTACAGAAAGTCCCAAATTCGGCATCATTCTGATAATTTTTTTGTGTCCGGAAAGATGGACGAGTTTTTTAATTAATATCCCTGCCATGATCGAAATCAAAACAGCTTTTTTGTTAAGATGATTTTTAATCTGGGCAATCGCTTCTTCCGCCTTTTGCGGTTTCACCGCCAAGATTATAAAATCAGATTGATTGATATTTTTTTTCGCCAGAATGGTATTCGAATTATTTTTACTGATCCCAAAAACTTTAATCTGACGATCATTTTTCAAAATTGCTTCGGCGATTGCCCTGCCCATCGTGCCCAAACCGACAATTGTGACTTGTGTTTTCATTATTCTTGTCCCGTAGTGAGCTTTGCTCTACTACTGGGATTATTTTTAATCATAAATCTCGTGCCGGAAAAATTTTTTCCCAAAGCTCCGATAATCGTACCGTTTTTATCTCCATTGCCTATGAGCGTTTCGACGCCCCTCTCGGTGGCATATTTGGCTGCTTGCACTTTGACGGACATCCCTCCTACGCCCAGGTCGGACTTGCCCACCCGACACAGAGCCTCAATTTTAGGATCTATTTTGGCGACATTTTTGATTAGCTTCGCATTCTTATTATGATCCGGATTGCCGGTGTAAAGTCCGTTTTGATTCGTTAAAATTATAAGTTTATCAGCTTTCAGGCCTACCGCCACCATGGCCGAGAGAGTGTCATTATCCCCGACCAATAAATCTTCTCCTTTCATAATGTCATTTTCATTGATAATCGGCAGAACCCGGCATTCAATGATCGCCTCGATATTCAGAACTAAATTTTTGAAACGTTCTTTGTTGGTGACATCGCCGGAAAGCAATAAAATTTGCCCGACGGAAATTTTATGTTTTTTTGCTTCTCTGATGTAATGATGCATCAAAAAAGGCTGTCCAACGGCGGCGGCCACCTTTTTTTCTCGCGGACCTACGCAATGCACGAAGGACAAGCCAGTGCCAATAGCCCCTGAACTCACCAAAATAACCTCGTGCCCCTCTTGGAACACCCAAGCAACTTCATCCATTAAATTCTTTATTTTTTGGTGATTCAGGCCATTCTTGCCGACAATAGTCCTCGTCCCAACTTTTATCACTATACGCATATCTCTATGGTATCTTAATAATTTCTTCTCCGCAAATGAGAAATTTCTTTCGAAGTTCTGAGAGTCTTTTTTATATTGTTTACCACATTCACGGCCGTGAGTATCGTAAACAATTATTTCTATACTAACTTTTTCAAACTACCTGTTTTGCTGATTTCAAAAATTTCTACAAATTCCAGGATTTTTAAATTTTCTAAATCAAAAATAAAGTCTTTTGGAATCGTGGTCTTCCCCATCCAAACGCTCTGATGAACCATCTTAAATCCCAGATTTCTAACAACTTCTCGCAACCAATCACGTTTACGACGAAATTTTTCGGGGATATCGAAACTTATTATAATTTGATTGCTATTTTTACTTTTTTGATAATGCCTATTGGGTAAATTATTTTGTAGTTTTTCAAGCTTTTCTTTTCCTTTTTGTGAAATAACAAAATTGTTATCTGACTCATGAATTAAGCCGTCATGTTTCATCTTAGATATAAAAACTCTCAACCTTCTTTCGCTTGCTTTGAGATTTTCTCTTTGAAATTTTTTAGTTGCAGAAATTCTTTGTTGTTTTCGATATTCATAATCAATTTTGCTCATGCTGGCTCCGTAGCCCGCTCTTAATACAGCTATAAAGAAATCCGCTTGTAAAACTGTTCCGTCACGAAGTATTTCTAGGGCTTTTGATAAAATTTTTCCTCTCATGTTAAAAGTTTACCATATTCACGGCCGTGAGTATGGTAAACAAAAATCAAAACTGTCGGGCGGAAAAAAATCCAATTTACTACTTTCTCCTTTAATAATCTGTGCTTGTAAACCAACTTCTCGTAATTTTGTCTCGGCTTCATTTCTCATCCCAATTTATAAATCTCCGCCATTTGACAATATTCACATTCATTTCCTTTGCCGTAGGAGTTGTAATTGCAGGGTCTGTTTATCCACTCTCCGTTTTTAATCAGATTGTCATAGTCTTTTATATCTTGAATTAAAAGATTAATTTGTTCTTCGGTAATTTTGGTATCGTAAAATTTTTCTTTTTCATTTTTCGCTTCCAGGAATTCCAATCGGGATTCTGGCACATTTATTTTCTTCTTTCTGCTTTGGGCTAAAAGGAAAGAATACATCACCAGTTGGCGCAGATAATCACTCATTCTTCCTTCATCGTTTATTTTTTCTATTTCTGTTTTTGTGCGAGAATGGCCGGTTTTAAAATCCGTCACTCGCACATTTTCTTCATTTAATTCTTCCACTAAATCTAATTTCCCATAAATACTCAAGTGCGGGAACTTTTTAACGTGGACAGAAATACTTTTTTCATTTTCTCTTTTAGCGCTTATTTCCGGCAATCTATTTTTTACCCATTTTGCAATAATTTTAAAAACCTCCTTGTTGTTTCCAGTAATCTTTTCAATTTCTTTTTCGGTGAGAATTTTTTTAGATTTTAAAATTTGGTCGATGGCAGAGTGAATAGCGTTCCCGAATTCCAAACTCTCGCTTTTTACTTCCGGCAATTTAAGCAAACTGCGAAAATACCATTTCCACGGACATTCAAAAAAGTTGTTCAAAAGCGAAACAGAAACGTATCTATCTTTATATTTTTTTTCCACTAATTTTGTCAGCTCCATCAAATTGTCGTTTGGCTTCGTCTCCATTTTTACTTCTGCATTTTTTACTTCATGCTTTTCCAAGATTTCCTCCGGCAAATCGGCAATCACTTTAGCCACTTCCCGCTCGGATCCTCGCCCAGAATAAAGAGCATAGGAAAGAGTGCAAAATCTTTTGGCTCGAGTGATAGCCACATAGAGCTTGCGCTTGACGGCGTCAATATCTCTCTCCTCTATTTTCTCCGCTATTTTCTTCGGCAGGACAAAACCCCTTTTTTTGCCTGAGTTCAGAGAGCGTTCATCCATATGCGCAATCCACACATAATCAAACTCAAGGCCTTTTGACGAGTGGAGAGTCAAAACTTTTACTCCTTCTCTTTCTTCCATCGCAAGCGGTACGTGCTCGCCGTAAGACTCCAATCGAGCAAGAAAGGAAGCAAATTGCGCAAGGGTCAAATCCGGATTCTTCTCGAGTTCCTTTTGAGCCAAAAGAAGTATGGTATTTAAAATTTCTTGGCCGGAAACCAGCCGACCGGCATTCTTCTCTCCCCCGGAGAAAAGTTTGCTCCCGACAATTTGGATTGCGCCAGTCAAATCATTTTTTTGAGCGTCTTTTTTCCATCTGGAAAGTTTTTCCATCCATCTCTCGACCGCTTCGCTTGTATTTTCCTCGGCAATATATTTATGCGCTTCAAGCGGCGGAACACCGGACAATTTATCGAAAAAAGAGAGAGCAAGGGACACGGGATCATCCGGATTACTGATTATTCTTAAAACTCGCAGAAATACTTGCGTTTCCTCCTGATCAAAAAGGTTCAAGGCGTCGAGCAAAGAAACCGGGAAACCGGCCCCGTGGAGAATTTCCAAGGCGGCGCGAACCTGTTTATTTTTAGGAACTAAAATAGCGCAATTACTCGGATTCAGGCCTTCTTTTTTTCGCATATCTTGGGCGCAAGCGAGAATCTCATCCCGCTCTGACCTCGCCCTAAAGAGCCGGATCGGATGGTGTTCTTTATTGCGACTTAATAATTTTTCGCTAGTCAAGATACTCTCTAGAAGAGCGTGCGAGACATCCAGGATCACTTGGGTAGAGCGATAATTATCGGTCAAAGCTACAAGTTTGGCATTTTTAAAAGTTTTCCTAAAACCCTGAAAATGATCGACTGAAGCACCACCAAACCCATAGATAAGCTGGCGATCGTCGCCGACTACGAAAATATCAGGATTTTCAAGAGGCCCCCAAACCAGCTTTAAAAATTCGTTCTGCACAGCATTTGAATCCTGGTGCTCATCGACGAGAATATATAAATACTTCTCCCGGATGTCGGAAAGAGCGTCAGGAGAAAGTTCGATAATCTTTACCAAATTCTCGAGCACATCATCATAATCAAACACATTTTTTTCTTTTTTTATTTTCTCATACAGATCGAAAAAATTCACCACTTCCTGGCTTCGCTCCAGAGCTTCAATTTTTTTCAGATCTTTCTTGAGGTCGCTTTTCTGGAGGTCTTCTATCTCTTTTACCACTTCGGAGAGAAAATATTTTGAAGCAACCCTTTCACGCTTCAGAAGCGAAATGAGCGACCGCAAATCGGAAAAATATCTGATATTATCCGCCCGAGGACGCAAATACTGCCAGTCATTTCCCTGTAAAATTTCATCAAAAAAGAAAGCCGTGTCGACGTCGTCGAGAAGTTTTGGTGGAACATCTAAATCAAGTACTTTGAAATGCTCTTCAATAACTTTCATTCCGAAGCTGTGAAAAGTAAAAACATTCACTTTTTCCGCCGTCTCACCAATGTATTGCTTTAATCGATTTTTCATGGCATCTACCGCGGAATTGGTAAAAGTCAAGCACAAAATACCGTCCGCTTTGATGTCGGTCTCTTTTAAAATTCTACCAATACGCAAAGCCAATATCTGCGTCTTGCCAGTGCCCGGCCCCGCCACCACCATCACCGGCCCGTCGATTGTATCCACCGCTTCTTTTTGAGCTTTATTTAATCTCTGGTATTCTTCTCGAAATTTTTGCATCTTTTCCATTTATAAATTCAATAAACCTTTCAAATGAAGCTTTGATTTCCAAAAAAAGAAACCGATAATAATAAAGGTCAAAACTGGAGACAAATATTCCGGTATGGTAAAACCGAAACTATGCAAAATCATAATGATCCCCAAAACCAAGATGGAATACATCGCTCCGTGTTTTAAGTAAATATATTTCTTGATATTTTCTATATTTCGAATAGTCAACTCCCGCACAATAAAAGCCCCCAAGCCATTGCCGAGAAGAATTAACGGCACAGAAAGAGTAAAAGCAAAAGCACCCAAGACTCCGTCGATGGAAAAGGTCGTATCGATAATTTCCAAAAAGAAAAGTTTGCTTAAATCGGAATGGGCTGCCTTCACCCCGCCTGAGCTAGGCGGGGCAAGCAGTTTTTTTTCCTGCTCTTCGGCATTTTGCTTGAAACCATGAGTAATAAAAAACAAAGTGGAGCCGACCACCGCGCCGAAACCCATTAAATTGCTTTCCTTCAAAGCAAAATAAGAAATAATCATGAGTAAGATAGAAGCAACAGCGTAGAACCAAACTCCTTTGGACATAAAAAATTTTTCCGTCCTATGCAAGCCAAATCTTTTATCTTCCAAAAAGAGCCAGTGCAAAAATAAAAAAAGCAGAAAAACCCCGCCGGCTACCAGCAAAATCGGCGCGGACTTTTCGATCGATTCGTGAACGAGCGGATTACTGTTCCAGGCCGCGGAGAACACTTGTCCAGGAGTTAAAGAAGTGTTAAAAGCCCAAATAATGAAAAAAGGCAGAAGTCCCCGAACCAAAAAAACGGCAATAAACATTCCCCAAGTCAGAAACCATTTCCTCGCTCGCTGGCTCATCGTCGTCAGCACTTCGGCGTTGATAATGGCATTATCCACCGACGAAATCGCCTCAAAAAGCGACAAACCCACTATGGTAAGCAAGGCCGAAAATAACATAACTACATTTTACCCCATTTGCCGATTTTTGTCTTTTGTGCCTATATAAAATCCACTTTTACATTTTAGGGAATAAACATAATACATTCGTATAGTATATGTTGTGAAGGTCGCCTTCGCAAACCTTCTGGCGGATTTCATCACGCCGAAGGTTCGCTACTGCGAACCGAAGGCGGTGTGTATTTGAAAATATCCGAACTGATTTCATTAACGGGCTCGGCGGGCG
>JBBUAS010000050.1:0-5961 GCA_038058555.1 Patescibacteria group bacterium
ATTCTCGCCAAGGCGTAGAGCAAACTGGAAAGTCTGTTCAAATATGAAAGAGTCTCCGCGCTCACGATTATTTTTCCTTCTTCTTTGGCCGCCACGATTCGCCTTTCGGCCCGTCGAGCGAGCGTTCGCGCAAAATCAAAAATCGCACCTGTCTCTGTCGCTCCACTTATGAAAAAATTCTTGATGGGTGGTAAAACTTTTTCAATTCCATCAACTATTTTTTCGACTCTGTTAATTTTTTCCGAGTCAATGGACAAGGTTGCTCCGGCAATTTCCGCTTGGACGATAAATAAATTCTGCTGAACTTCCAAAAGAAGATCGGAAAATTTTATTTTTTCACCTTTGATTTCAAAAACTTTTTCTTTTGTTCGGGCGCGAGCCAAACCCAAAAAAGAATTCGCCTCGTCGAGCCCGCCCAAGGCTTCCGCAACAAGAGAGCTTTTGGAAATGCGCTGGTCGCAACCGAAGGTCTTGGTAGTACCATTGTCCCCTTTTCTAGTGTAAAGCATATTTTATATTTTAGCGCGTTTGTTATATTTCACAAACCCCGGAAACACAAGCGAATTCTTTCGCTCCGGTAGTATTGTCGGTAGCCTCATATTGGGAAAGTTTCGAAAAATCGATTTTGCCGATGGCTTTGGAGCGTCTTTCGTATTCTTCTTTGGTAATGGCTTCGTAAGGGGCCAGCTGATAGACATGTTCCGAGCGCGGAAGAAAAGAAAGTCCGCCAATCCAATCCCAGTTTTCGTAAACGAAATTGCCGACCGCAATCCACTCGTCGGGACCGACATAGATAGTGGCCGACGGATTGTGTTCCACAAAATGTTCTTTCAGTCTTTTCCATTCTTTCATCAAATCCAGGGCGGAAACCTCATCTTTGAAAATCGCCCCCTCCGGCGCTTTGACCGGAAATTCCAAAACAAAAGTGGTTGCCGAAGATTCGGCTTGACCGACTTCCGGCAAACAAGGAACGCTCTGATCCCGGGCCATCTGTAGCAAGGTGTCGGTATGGGAAATACGCACTCGACGGATAAAATATGGAGCATACCAAGGATGCATACCGGAGCCAACTCCAAGAAGTTGTCCGGAATTTCCGTGGGGCTTCACGCAAGTGATAGCGGTGGAAGGATTAATGCCGAAACGCTTGGCGTATTTTTTATTTGTTTCAATGGAGTCGGCTTTCAAAGTATCGAGCACTTTATCATCCCGCACGATCGGATTGTCGTAATAGCCGGTGAGAGAAACACCCAACAATCTTTCTTCTTCGCAATTTTCTTTCCATTTTTTGGAAAGATATCCGAAGTTGGTCAAAGTAGACTGATAAGTGCCGAGCAGAGTCGCCAACTCCATTTTTCTTTTCAAGGTTGCCACAGTATCTTTCGGACGAATGACAATACTGGTTAAATTACAAAATTGTTTGGAACGCAGATAAATTTCTCCGCAAGGATTCAAACCCATCTGTCTTTCGTCTTTGATGGCGGCCCAGCGACGCGCCGGCAATTGTTTCTCCAGTCCGGCTCGGTTGAAAATTCCGCGCTCGCCGGATTTGGATTTCACCAAGGCGGTCCATTCATCCAAGAATTCTTCGGCTCCGGGCTTCCCATTATAAACGGCTGAATTGTTCGCCATAGATCGCTGGCCTTCGGTCAGATAAAATTGTCCTTTTTTCGCGTCCCGCATCTCCGTATCTTCCAATTCGGAAAGGGAAATCAAAGCGCTTCGCCTGACTCCTCCGGCCACCACAATCATTCCGATCTGACAAATAATGTCATGCATATCGATGTTCGAGAGACGACGGCCCTGTTTCGCCAAAATTTTACGCTTGGCAAATTCCATCAAGTCCTGAAGCGGCTGGGGTCCGGACGCCCGGCCCCCGGCGGTTTCCAGACGCGCTCCGGCTGGCCGAATCATTGAGTAGTCAAATTTCACATCTTTGCCGTCAAACCAAGCTTTCAACCCCAAAACGAAAGCATCCGCCCAGCCTTCTTTGTTGTCGTGGATAATGTGGATAGCCGGTTTTTCTTTTGTTTGTTTTTTGATCTGCGGAAATTGCTGGACATTTTCCCATTCAACGGCAAAACCAAGCCCGGCTCCGCACATGGAAACATACATAATTTCTCCCAAATCCTGGGGACAAGTCGGAGCAATGTAGGAACAATTATAAGCCCAAACATTTGAATTTCGGCAAGCGCGTCCGGCAGACCACAAAAGCCGCATGGATGGACAAATATCCTGTTTCAAAATAGCCTCCCTTACTTCTTCATATTCTTTGAGAAAGAGTTTATCCCCTAAATTCTCTTTCATATAGGCCACATAACGATCAACGGTTTCTATCCAAGTCTCTCGGCGGCCCAATTCTGGAACCCAGCGCGAATAAAATTGATAGAAAATATATTCCGAATAAGGACTGGAAAAATATTTACTCGACTCTTCAACGGCCAGCCGGACGGCCTCCGGTACCGGACCAAAAGCCGCCCGAAGTTCGGAACGCTTGCTGCGATAAAGAATATATTTTTTAGCGGTATCGGTAAAACCGTTCGTCATCAATTCTTTTTCCACAAAATCTTGGACCATTTCGACAGTTGGCAAAAACTTCGCTCCTTTGTGCTCGTTGACCAGCTTTGAGCGCAAATCAAGAAGAGTTCTAAAAACACGACTGGCTATGATGTGCGACTCTGCTTCTCCTCCCTCACCTGTCACTTCGAAGGCTCGAAAAACAGCCCGCGCGACAATCTCTAAATCAAAAGGAACAACTTCCCCGCTTCTTTTTCGGATTGATTTTATTTTTGCCAGCTCGCTTTTTAGAATTTTTTCTGTTTTTTTCATAATTTAAATTGTTTTAGGATGGGGAAAGTGAATAATCGGAATCAATTTCGTTTTCTTTTTTTTAATTAAGAAATTATAGATGACGGGACTTAAAATAAAAGCAAAAATAATATTGCCGGTCAAGTGTAGCGCGGTAAAAGGAATTTGTCCAACCAAAGATCCGAGTAACGACTGATGAAAGAAAATCGGTCCGACCGTGAGACCTGTGAAGACGTCAAAAAATAGTGTTCCTACGATCGCAAAACGCACATAAATCCACTTATCTTCTTTGTTGTTCTGAAAATAACGGGCCGACCACAAACCGAGTACTCCAAAAGCTCCGGCGGTAAAAAATGTCTGCACACCAAGCGTGCCGGTTACAATATCGTAAAATAAGACACTTAAAACCGCAAAGAAAAAACCGACCAATGCGCCGTAAGCTCGGCTGAAAGGCATCATGCTTGCCAAAATCGGCTCCACGTTCGGCGCGCGGAAAGGAAATAGTCGCGTCAGCAGACACAAAACTAATATTAGGTAAAATTTTCCGCCAAAGGCGGATCCGCCTTGGGCGGAGAAATAATTTTTTTTGTCCGCGACCATAGAAGGCTATTATACACGAAAATGTTCCCTTTATGTAAAGTGGATAACCCCGATTTTTAATCAATTTAAGAAAAAATAATTTTAGACAACATAGAGCAAAAAAAACAAGATGCGTTTCGAAACCTGCAAGCTGGGAATGGTTTTTTCTAGCTAAAATTTGACCCATTTCACAAATTTCAAAACACCAAAAACCTTGACAAGGTTTATAATATTATTTGTAATATAGAAACGTATTTTTAGTGTAGTTTTTTGGGTAATCGCGCCACTTTTCTCTCTTCTTCTATGCTTTTTTCTACCTGATTAATTCTTGCATCAACGCTTGAGGATATCCATTCTGCTCCTTCTGCCATTTCGTCTTGTTTTTGAGATGATTTAGGCCGATAATTTTTATCAGAGACGTCTGTAGGCAGATTATCAAAATCGTTTTCCGCCACTTGTCTCATCTCTTCTCGCGCAGTTTCTTCATCTTCAGCTTTTGAAATTAAAATTTCGAGATAACCTAAAATCCCCCAACCCGACACTCCGGAATCTTCATGTTCTCGGAGTTTTTTTCGAATCTCGTCTTGAACATCGTCCGGCAAAGCCCCAAGACGCATCAAAAATCCTTCTGTTCTTGGGTCAAGTGTATTGGAAGCTTCTCTCTTTAATTTTTTAGAGATTGGCACTCCTGTTGGTTTAAGTTTATCCGGTAAACCAGCTTTCTCAAGTTTTCTAGAAAAACGACTGAATATTCCTTTAAAATTTTTTTCGCCCATAATTTTTAAATTAATTTATAATAATTTTCTTGTCCACCCTCTTGGACTCGAACCAAGGACCCTCTAGGTATAAGCTAGATGCTCTAACCAGCTGAGCTAAGGGTGGAGATTATTTTATTATATCAGCGACAATTTCTTTTTTCTTTAACTCTATTCCGTAGACGGTCAGAATTTTTTCGTATTCTTCTTGTTCCAGAGTTTCCACTTCTATCAGTTTGAGCGCAATCGCGGTAAAAGCTTTTTTATGTTCGGTCAAAACTTTCTCCGCAGACTTTAATCCGTCATTGATAATTCTGGAAACTTCCGCATCCACTTTGGTGGAAACGGTTTCCGAAAATTCTCTTTCGGTTATTTCGCCGTATTGAGGCCGGCCGCCTGAATCAACTAAAGCAATTGGACCAATCACCTCCGACATCCCCCAGCGAGTGACCATGGCACGCGCCAGATTAGTCGCCACCTGCAAATCGGAAGACGGTCCGGTGGTAATGTCGCCGAAAATCATAACTTCGGCCACATAGCCGCCGAGCGCCATCGCGATGTCGTCAATAAATTCTTTTTTGGATTGGAGGCGTCGTTCTTCCAACGGCAATTTCAAAGTGTACCCGCCGGCATTGCCTCGCGCGATGATGGAAACTTTATGCACCGGATCGGCATGAGGAAGCACCGAAGCCACGATTGCATGTCCCGCTTCATGGTACGCGGTAATTTCTTTTTCTTTTTTGGAAAGGAGGTGGCTTTTTCGTTCCGGCCCCAGCATCACTTTCTCAATCGCTCGAATCAAATCAAACTGGAAAACTTTCTTGCGATTCTCCCGCGCCGCCAAAATCGCGCCCTCATTCATCAGCGAATATAAATCCGCGCCGGAAAAACCCGGCGTCCGTTCGGCAATTAATTTCAAGTTGATATCTTCAGCTAACGGTTTTTTCACTGCGTGAATTTTTAATATTTCTTCGCGATCTGCTCTATCCGGCAAATCCAGAATTACTTTCCGATCAAAACGCCCAGGCCGAATAAGCGCCGGGTCGAGCACATCCGGCCGATTAGTCGCTGCCATCACAATCACTTTATCATTCGGCTCAAAGCCGTCCATCTCCACCAAGATTTGGTTTAAAGTCTGTTCACGCTCATCATTGCCTCCACCGAATCCTCCTCCGCGCGTGCGTCCGATTGCGTCTATTTCATCCACGAAGATAATCGCCGGCGCCGCTTTTTTTGCCATCTTGAAAAGATCCCGCACCCGCGACGCTCCCACTCCGACGAACATTTCTACGAACTCGCTTCCGGATAAATGGAAAAAAGGGACCGAGGCTTCCCCGGCAACAGCCCGCGCAAGCAAGGTTTTTCCAGTGCCCGGCGCTCCTGTCAAAATCACCCCTTTCGGAATTCTCGCCCCGATATCCAGAAACTTTTTCGGACTTTTCAAAAAATCCACGATTTCTTTCAATTCTTCTTTCGCCTCTTTGCATCCGGCCACGTCTTTAAAAGTCACTTTATTGTTCTTGTCATTCGGATCGGTCAGGCGCGCCTTGGATTGCCCGAAGGAAAACGCCTGCATCCCGGCGCCTTTCACTTGGCGCGACAAATACCAGAAGAAAAGCAAAATAAAAACTATCGGCAAAAGAAAAGGCAGGGTGTTTAAAAGCCAAAACATAAATCCGCTTTCATTTTTTACTTCTATTTCCGTCGCCGACATGGCCTCTTTTCCTACGCCATAATTAAAGAGTGTTTGGGTAAGCGAAGAGCCTGTTTCTTTCTTGGCTTTTTTTACCTTCCCTAAACGGGTCTTCATCTTTTTCATATT
>JBBUAS010000051.1:0-1562 GCA_038058555.1 Patescibacteria group bacterium
GGTTACTTGTTGGCCGCTTTGTCGTGTAAGCCGTAACACGATAAGCGTTGTCGGGAAATCCGACTAGGAGGCCGCCGCGAAGCGGGCGCGGAGCGCGGGGAGCACCTGCGATTCCCAGACCTCCTGGCTGACGTGCAGCAGGAAGCTGGTGTTCGAGATGATCCCGCTCTCGGGGGACGAGGTGAAGCCGGGCATGAGCAGCCCCTGCAGGTTGATCTCGGCCTGGAAGGCCTTGACCACCGCGAGGGAGTACTGCACGCCGTTGTGCTTCGCCGCGATCGGCCCCTGCGCCTTCTTCTGCACGGTCACCTTGGTGCCCGGTCGCGCGTCCATCTTCCCGGCGAGCGTCGTGAGGTCGAACCTCGGCGACGTCATCAGGTCGACGAATGCTACACCGGACATCAGGTCGGTGACCGTTCCGGCCAGCTTCTCCGCCTCGCGCACGCCGGCCTCGTAGGTCTCGACGCCCTTCTCGAGCCGCCCGCGGGCCTCGCTGTCGCCGTTGACCACCGAGACGAAGTCGTTGAAGAGCTTCGCCTTGGCATCCTCGGAGACCTGGGGCCGCGCGGCGTCGAAGGTCGGGAGCGTTGACATCGCCCGCACGAACAGGTAGGCGTTGGCGGACAGCTTGTCGGCCGTCTGCCCCACCCGCCCGCCGTCGAGGACGTCGGCGTCCGCGTCGAGCTCGGGGTAGAACACCCCGGCCGCCTTCATCGCGGCGGTCAGTCCGTCAGGATCGGAGTCGGCCACGATGACCGTCCCCTCGCTCGAGAACTGCCCGACCTCGATGAGGCTCGAGCAGGCCGGATTGGCCTTCCGGTTGCTGATGACGGCGTTGGCGCCGCACAGCTCCCGGATCCGCATGGCGGCGTCCGCGATCTGCTTCGCCCGGGGGTTGGCCGGGTTCAGCTCGTCGTGGTGGTCGCGCACGTGGACCTCGACGCCCCGCGCGAGCAACGCCTCGATGGTTGGGGCGAGCTCGGCGGTCGCCGGCGTGTCGATGAAGACCACGCGGCGCGTTCCCTGCGGGATGGCGGCCAGGACGGCTTCACGGTCGGCGGCGGCGAAAAACTTCGAGAACAGGACGGGGGTCGCGGCCATGATGATCTTGAACATTTAAATCTCCTTTGTGGTCGGATTGGCTACCGACCGAGTTGAGTTGCCTCAAGCACCAGCGACATGCTGGCAAATCGGCACGCTCCATACCACCATATAAGTGATATAGACTGTGCCGTTTGCCAGTCTTTTATCTATTTCATTGGACTGTGTCAGTTGTAAAGAGCGATTTTAGCCCTGTATATGAACTTCGCTATATAATCTGCGCTCACTCGGAAATGTAAGCCTTGGCTTCCATTTCACTCGTTCAGCTTGATTATAAAGAGAAAAACTCTTTATTGAGAGAGTTTTTTGGCTAAAATAGGATACTTTTTCGTTTTTTGTAGCGTTGCTTTAGTGTCTCTCTCACTAACTCAACAAACCAGTATATCACAAAAAACCACTTTTGTCAATAGCTTCGTCCCGATATTTTAGGTATTTTTGCTAATATAAGGCAAATATTTATT
>JBBUAS010000052.1:0-10441 GCA_038058555.1 Patescibacteria group bacterium
ACCGATAAAAATCAAAAGATAGATCAAGACTTGGTGATGCTCTACTAACTGAGCTAAAAGTTTGACTGTATTCATCGGAGTAATTAATTAAAATAAAGAATCAACAACTTCTTTTACCATCGCTCCATCGGCCTTACCTTTTAAGTCTTTCATCAGAGCGGACATCAACTTCCCTTTCTGAGTGGCGTCTAAAATACCAAGCTCCATTTTCTTGGCTTGCGCGGTTTTTTCTACTTCACTTTTTTCCATCATCTTCGGCAAGTAAGTTTCCAAAATCGTCAGTTCGGCTTGCTCTTCTTTGACTAAATCCTCTCTGTTCCCTTTTTGAAATTGCTCAATGGAGTCTTTCCTCTGTTTAGCTAATCTGGCAATAACCGCAAGTACTTCCTCATCATTCAACAGCTCACTGGGCTTTTTGCTTTTTGCCACTAATTCATTGGTAAAAGCCGAAACCATCGAACGCAAAGTTTTTAAAAGAACTTCATTCTTGCTAATCATCGCATTTTTTATTCCATTTTTTATTTGTTCGTGAAGCATGCGCATATTATAGCAAATTATGATAAAATAATGAAATGTCTAAGTTAATATTTTTTGATACGGAAACCACCGGCAATACGGAAAAAGATTTTCTGGTTCAAGTTGCCTACAAGACTAACGATGAAAGTTTCGTCGGCCTTTATAAGCCTCCAATTAAAATTCCTCCGGAAGCTTCGGCTGTGCATCATATTTCCAACAAAATGGTTCAGGACAAGCCATCTTTCCAAGAAAGCGGCGACTTGCCGAAAATCAAAAAACTTTTTGAAGAAGAAAGTTCTATCGTCGTCGCTCACAATGCGCCTTTTGACTTGATGATAATTAATAAAGAAGGAATTATCCCCCATAAATTCATCTGCACACTCCGAGTGGCGAGACACTTGGATCCCGAAGGCAAAATAGAAAGATACAATTTGCAATACTTGCGCTATCTACTCGAGATAGAAATTGAGGCGACCGCGCATGACGCTTTGGGCGATGTGTTGGTCTTAGAAGAACTTTTTAATAGATTGAAGAAAAAAATTATAGAGACAGAACATCTGGATGAAGAAAAAGCTATAACAAAAATGATCGAGATTTCTTCCCACCCGTGCTTGCTCCGCTCGTTTAATTTCGGAAAACATTTAGGAAAAAAAATAGAAGAAGTCCTCGCCACCGACCGCGGATATCTGGAGTGGCTTTTGGCGCAAAAACAAGCCAGCGATCAAATAGACGAAGATTGGATATATACACTGAAACACTTTCTGGAAAAATGATGTTAAAATAGAAATCCACATCTTTAGTGCATAAGTTCAGAAACATATGAGACTTTTAATTAAGTTTCATTTATGCGGCAATTTAACAAATTTAAAATTACCTAACTTTTCCGACCGGTAGAGTTAGGTAAATTGAAAGTTTTGCGCAAATGCCAATCATTCTCCAATTTTTCTACTATCATATATAAAACATCTTTTCCTATCTTAAAATCTGCTTTCAATAAAGAAATTAAATCCTCGCAGTCGTATGGGTAAAGCCAGACACTATTTTGAAGTTTCACAAAACCTATCTGAGTAAGCGCCTTTCTTAAAAGAAATCGAGTTTTACTTCTAGATTCCTTAATATCAAAAATAACCACCCGCCAACGACCATCCCATTTCTTGGGAATTTTTAATTTAAACTTATGCTTATCCAAAAAATCCAGCTTGGACTCCCCCTTTTTTGTGATCCGCGCGACTTTTTTTTCATTTATTTCAACTATTTCAATAAGACCTCGTTCTCTTAGATGTGTGAAGGAATCATTTATAGTATATTTCAAATTCTTTTTTCTTTCAGAAGATCCCTCGAGTTGTTTGATAACTCGTAAAACATTTGGAGCGACAAGTGCTACGCCAAGTATGCCAGCAGCAAAAATTGTGTTCAAAATTATCTTTTGGATATTTTTGCGTTTATCTTTATTTTTTATTTCTTGTTCTAAATTTCCCATATTTATAACTACATTACTTATTATCAAATAAATTATACCCTAAAAATTAAAATTACCTAACTTTTCCGACCGGTAGAGTTAGGTAAATATGTGAGAATAATAAGAAAATATAAAAATTAAATCTACAACAAAAAAGTTGACATATCTGTGTGTGTGTTAATTTTTTATGGAAGGAGAACCCGCATGCACATGAAGAAGACCGTCAAGTGGCGGAAACCGGGAGACCTATGTAGGCGGGAAATGCTGGATGTTGGAAGCAATATCCAGCAGGTTCAGAACAAGGGCGTCAGTCGCGCAACGGTTCAGGATCTCGATCTGGTACGCAACCAAGATCGACCTGCACTATTAGGGCATCTCACGAGCCCCGTCACGACATCAGGTGCGCATCGTTGCCACCGTGAAGAAGCCTAGCTTCTCTGGTGGCTTCTTCATTATGGGCAAATTTTTGTTTCTGAATTAAAAGTGCTAAAATGTGTTTATGGAAATTTTGTGGATAATATTAGGAATTGTCGCAGGAGGCATATTTGCTTATTTTGTATTTAGTAGAAAGAAAGAAGAGAAAAAAGACGACACAGGATTAAATCTTATTTTGACGCAAATCAATGAACTCTCGCGAACGGTAGATAATAAAATCGGGGAAAGCCACAAACAGGTCAATGAAAGTTTAAAATTCCATTCCAGTGAATCAAATAAAATAATTCGCGATGTGACGGAACGATTGACCCGACTCGATGAAACGAACAAACAAGTCATTTCTTTTGCCGACCAGTTGCAAAGTTTGGAAAATATTCTGAAGAATCCCAAACAGCGCGGAATCCTGGGTGAATATTATCTGGAAACGGTTTTGAAAAATGTCCTCCCGCCCGGAAGCTATCAAATGCAATACCCTTTTCCCGACGGCACGATCGTGGACGCAGTGGTCTTCGTGAAAGATAAAATTATTCCGATTGATTCAAAATTTTCCTTGGAAAATTATAATAAGATGGTGGAAGAACGAGACCCTATCGAGAAAAAACGGCTGGAGACAATTTTCGTGAATGACTTAAAAAATCGCATTACCGAGACGGCAAAATATATCCAGCCGACCAAAGGCACCACTGACTTCGCTTTTATGTTTATTCCCCACGAAGCTATTTATTATGACTTACTGACCAACAAAGTCGGCTCTGATGAAAATGCGGAAAATCTAATTCAGCGCGCCGCCGGAAAATACAAAGTCATCATTACTTCTCCGACTTCTTTTCTCGCTTATCTGCAAACCGTCCTGCAGGGACTAAAAGCGCTTCAAATTGAAGAGTCCGCCAAAGAAATAATCAAGAAAGTGGAAGACCTTGGCAAGCATTTGAAATCTTATGATGAATACCACAACAAACTCGGCAACGCGCTTGGCACCGTAGTAAATCACTACAATGCTTCCAATAAAGAATTAAAAAAGATAGATAAAGATGTGCTCCGCATCGCCGGCGCTTCGCCCGAGCTGGCGCTTCTGGAAGTGGAAAAACCCCGCCCGAACGATTGAAGTCATTCAGTCGGGCAGGCGAAGATTGAAGAATAAATACAAAATGTCTATAATAGAACCATGGACAAAGACGAGATAGACAAATTATTGTTTACAAAAAAAAGCGAAGAAATCAAGGAGAGCCGAGATCCTTATGTGGACTATTGCCTGGAACAATATCGGATTTACTTGCATATTTTTAATAGCACCAGCGACCGAAGCCAAAAAGCCAATGAATTTTTTCTCGGATTAAACGCCGCCATTATCGGTATTTTGGGTTATGTGGAAACCAAAGTTCTGCCTCACGGAAATTTAATCTTTATGCTCATCCCCTTTGTCGGCATCAGCATCAGCTATTCTTGGTATAAAATCATAAATTCCTACAGCCAGCTCAACCGCGCGAAGTTTAAAGTGATTCATGCCCTGGAGCAAAAATTACCGATCGCTCTTTTTGAAACGGAGTGGAATGTTTTGGGCAAAGGCAAAGACAAAAAGAAATATCTCTCCTTCACCAGAATCGAAAAAAATATTCCGATTACTTTTATCATTCTTTACATTATCATCCTGGTGGCAACTTTGTTTACTTTGAAATAATTCGGCTCTATCGTCTAACAGTCAGGACGGAAGCTTCTCAAGCTTCAAATCTGGGTGCGACTCCCAGTAGAGTCACAAGCTCAAATTATGTTATAATAGATTCATGCAAAAAAAAGCAAAAAAAGTCTTGGTTTTGACTATCGCAATTATTTTTATCGTACTCGGTTTGATCGGGCTGGTTTTACCGTTCCTCCAGGGAATTCTCTTTTTGGCAATCGGACTTTTTCTTCTTTCTCTTTATTCTCCCAGCACCCGTCTCTGGATTGAAAAACACACGGAAAAATATCCCCGCCTTTTTGCAATTGTCAAAAAAGTAGACAACTGGCTGACCAAAATCATCGGAGAGATTTAAAAAGCATCAAAAATTGACGGCCGTCTTAAACTGGTGTATGTTCAACATTTTGAGCAAGTTCGATCCGAAATAATTATTTTCAGAAGCCACTTAGGACCTTCTCCGTGAGGTCGCAACAACATAGTTCTTAATCTTACTTTATAAAGTCTTTAAGTTTCAATTTAATATTTTTTATGATAAAATCAACTAATGCCAGAATCAAAAGAGGGATTTCTTGGTAACCTTACAACTGGACATCCTCCATTTACCCCAACTTCAAAATTGAGAGAACTTTAGATGGTCGCAAGAGATCATAATCCTCTTTTTACGAAATTTTGGGAAGAATTGCGCAGCGGGAAAGGTGTTGAAAAAGGAGAAGCCGATGTAGAAACATTAGTAGAAGCTTATACTAATGTTAAAACATTAACACCGTTATCGAAAGAAGAAATGGAGAAAATTAAAGAACATCTAAGACTTTTTTTCCGTATAGAAATTAATACTTACAATAGAGACTACAACACCTTAATTAATGATGAGATATGTTTAGTTGATTCCAGAGATATAAATTTTGATATGTTCCATGGCGGATATTCTGTGAGAAAAAATACCCTCTTAAACATTTCTCATTTAGCTCGAGAAGAAAGGTATGGGAAAATGATCCAAGAACTCAAGACAAAAGGAATTAAAGCGCTGACTTTAGAAGAAAAAGTAAGATTGTTCAGCGACCCGACATTTTTGAAAAAAACCCAATATTACACATGGGAACCGATACTTTCAAGAGTGGCCGCTACGGGTTTTGGTTCAGGTTCGCGTCGACTAACTGAACAATCGGGAGGTTATTATCATTCTAATGAGCAATTTTTGGAGGAGGTACAAGCAATAAGAGGGAGAACCGGTAAGCCAATGCTAAGAATATTGGATGTTGGAAGTAATTTCGGCTTTGCGCTTAAAGACATGAAAGACTTAGATCCCAATATTGAAACCTTTAACATGACAATAGACGAACATCCATCGTTATTTGGAGATCACATAGTCCGGCACCCAGCAGAAATGATGCCGGCAGAATTTGAAGAGATAATGGATTTAATTGCTTCACAAGTAGCTTTCAGATATTTTCTTTATTCGGATATCGCTTTACGCAACGTTATCAAATCTCTTGCGGTAGGTGGTGTAGCCAGAATTTCGTATCAGGTTGGCGACACTATTCACTCATTTCCCCCTCCGTATAGCAGAATAGAACTTGACGAAGAAGAAGTTAGAAATAGACAAAGAGCTTTATGGGCTAGCATCAAGACCTTGGTGGATCAAGGTTATTTGGATATTAGCGGTTCTTCATCGCAAATCAAAGAAGGTATTCTTAACCCGGGCAAAGATTTTCCGGAAGGGTTTGTTATGTTGACCAAAAATAAGTCAACCAAGAGCGTAGCATTCTAGAACAATCAATCCCGTAACTTAATAAATAAAGTGTTGCAAACTTTTCCTTAATTTTTCTTTAGCCATTCATCATCCTGGCGGACGAGAAGTTTATTTTTATTTTTTTGGTCCAAAAGAATCGCCTCTACTACCCGCTCCATCCGCATAGCTTGAGAGCCTTTGACCAGCGCTAAATCCCCTTTTTGCGCAAAAGTTTTGATAAATTCTCCCGCTTCGCGGGAATCTAAAAATTCAAAGATATTCGCCCCGCCGTGGCGTGGGTTCTCCGGTCCCATACCTGCATCTATCGCGCCTTCTTTGATCGCTTTCGCCCGAGGACCGATAACAATTAATACATCCGCATTTTCTCTGGCAAGCTTGCCGATATTTTTATGCGCTTCAATGGTATGTTTCCCCAATTCCAGCATATCCCCCAAAATAGCGATTTTTCTTCCCTGATGTTTTATTTCTCCCAAAGTTTTCAAGGCGGACTCACAGGCAAAAGGAGAAGAGTTATAGGTATCGTCAATAATCAAAGAGTCATTTATCCCCTTTAAAAGCCGCATCCGCCCCGGCGGAACATCGTAATTTTTAAGCGCATTTATCGCATCCAGCATATTGAATTTCAAGCCAGAAGAGAGGGCCAATGTTGCCAGCGAGGCATAAACATGATTCCGGCCAAAAACTCCTTCAATGATTACGGGCAGACTATGGCCTTCTTCGTCCACTCTGAAAGTTATCCCTTCCGGCTTATTCTTGTCGTTATAAAAAATACTTTCACTCGAACCTAAAATATCGGCTTCCTTCTTGAATCCATAAGTAATCGCACGATTTTTGGTATGAGTTTTCATTTCCAGCACCGCCTCATCGTCGGCATTTAAAACCAAAAGACCGTCTATTTTTAATGTTTTAATGAGCCGGCTTTTTTCTTCCACCAGGTGTTTGCGTGAATTAAAAAATTCAATATGCGCCGGAGTTTCTCCGATGGCCGTAATAATAACCGCATCCGTTTCAAGCCAGGAAGCGGTTTTTTTCATATCGCCTGGTTTGCCGACGCCAACTTCCAGCACCAGCCATTTGGGATATTTATGAGGCCAAAGAAAAAGCCACAATCCTTTGAGAATATTTTTCAGCCAAACGAGAGGATTATTCCAGCCATTGGGGATGCCTAAAACAGTCAGGGGCAAGCCTATTTCGCTGTTAAAACTTTTCTCGCTTTTGCGGACATATGATATTCCCGAGAGCACGGCATAAATTGCGTCTTTGGTGGAAGTCTTCCCGACCGATCCGGTAATGGCAATGACTTTCGGCTCATATTTCCAAAGTACGAGCTGCGACTCTATTTTTAAAATATAAGTTATTATTTTTTTAAAAATTGTTTTCATAATTGGAGTTCCACAAGTCGGACATGTGGTTAGCCACATGTCCGACTTGTGGCCTTTATCTATCCGGCGGAATATTATAATAATTCAATAAAAATTTGGTAATGTCTAAAAAAGGATCAGCCCAGGTTGTTGCGGCATAAGGCACGTCCTTGGGATTTATGGCATAAAGAAAAACTATAAATTTCGGATTATAAGCCGGAAAATAGCCGAAAAAAGAATGATTGTGCCTATCCGTATAATATCCTCCGGTCGCCTTATCCGCAACCTGCGCCGTGCCGGTTTTGACGGCGACGCTGAAATGATCCAGTTTCGCCTGTCCCCCTTTAATCGCCTTGTCCATCACCGTTACCAGCATCCGGGTTATCTCCTCTGAAGCGGTTTTTGTTATCTTGGTAGGGATGACGGAATATCGCATAACTTTTGAAGTGCCGTTATTGTATTTTATTTCTTTTACGACATGCGGAACAACCAGATTTCCGCCATTGGCAAGTGAAGCCAATGCCCGGATTAACTCGACCGGAGTGAGAGCAATTCCTTGGCCGAAAGCGGCATTGGCGTACTCAATTTCACGGGGACTTTTTAAAATGCCGGAAACAAGCCCCGAAGTTTCATTCGGCAAATCAATTCCGGTTTTATTTTTTATACCGAACGACAGCAGATAGTCGCGTAATTTTTCTTTGCCCAATTTTTGCTCGACAAAAACCATCCCGGTATTGAGCGACTGATTCAGAACTTCCTGCATGCTCGTGCCCGGCCCCCGGCCTTTTCTATCAAAATTAAAAATTTCTTTTTTCTCAACCAGGATCGATCCCTTATCGTCATAAGTCGTCTCGGCCGTCACCACTCCGGCATCCAGAGCCGAGGCCATTACCAAAGGCTTGACTACCGACCCGAATTCCAGAACATTTTCCACCAGCGGATTGGAAAAAATAGCTGTTTTATTTTTAGAAAAATCGTTGGGGTTAAAATCAGGCTTGACGGAAAGCGCGTAAATGGACCCGTCGGCCGGATTCATAATAATCCCGCCGATAGAATCAATTTGATATCTGTCCTTCACTTCAGTTAATTTTTTTTCTAAGAAACCCTGAACTTGGGGCTCGATCGTGGTCACAATGTTTCCTTCGGGCATTTTATTTTCAAATAAAGTTTTGCGTATATTAGAAAAAACTTCCGCAAAAAAATTAATATAAGGATTGTCGGTGTTGCGGGTCAGGAGCATATCATACTGCCTCTCAAGTCCATACCGCCCGGCTAATTCGTCGCCTTTGTATCCTACAAAACCAAGGGCGTGCGAAGCTAAATTGCCCCCGGGATAAAAACGCCATTTTTCTTTAAAAATATTTATGCCGGGCAATTTTAAGCCGGAAACGGCATCGGCTTCCGTCTTTGACAAACGATTGGCTATTTCTTCGTAGGGATCATTTTTGGCTTTCGCTTTCCTGATAAAATTATCGTAATCGAGGGCAATTATTTTTGATAATTTTTCATAAGTCGATTCTTCATCGATAATTTTGTTGGCCACAATCGCCATTTTAAAACCGGAAGTCTGGGTCGCGGCTGAAACAAGCTCCTCGTCTTTCCGTTCAAAGTAAATAGTTCCGCGTTCATAGATATTATCCGAGGGCGTGGCGTATTGATGATTGGCCGCCTCCTCGTAAGCTTTCCCGCGCACCACTTGCACAAAAAAAAGCTTCGCTGAAAGCACTGCGGCAAAAACTATCACGCAAAAAAGAATTATTCTGGATCTGGTCAGAAAACTAGATTTCATTGCTCTGAAGTTTTAGACTGCCGAGGGATTTGCGGGTCGCGAAAGTCGCCTTTATTTCTTTGAATCCCATGGAAGAAGAAAGAGGAAGATCTACCTGGCTGGAAATAGAAAAATAAGAGAGTTCCAATTTGCCAACTTCATTGGAAAGAACCAGCATTTCTTTCTCCAAAGATTTTCTTTGCACGATATCAAAAACCATATTTCCTAAAATCAAGACATACCAAAGGGCTAAAGCGCCTAGCATGGAGAGCATTATCTTGAAAATAATTTTTTGCGCTTCAATATTATTGTTCATAATATTGACATTCTGGATGCTCATCTTCAGTTTTAGGGTTGCTTGTCTCATAATTTTTCTAAAATCCTTAATTTGGCGCTTCTGGCTCGGGGATTATTATTTATTTCTTTTTTTTGAGCCGTAATTGGTTTTTTATTTATAAGTTTTGCTACTCTATTCTCTTGTCCGCCAGAGGCGGATCCGCCTTTGGCGGAAAAAAATCTTTTTACTATTCTGTCCTCTAAACTATGAAAAGATATTACTGACATCCTTCCCCCAGCCTTAAGCGCGTTAAACCCTTTTTCTAGCCCCTCTTTGAGCGCGCCTAACTCGTCATTGACCGCTATTCTGATAGCTTGAAATGTTCTGGTCGCAAAGTGCAGTCTTCTTCTCCTATATGCTCCCGGCACGGCCTTCTCGATTATTTTTACCAAATCAAAAGTATTTTCTATTTTTGATTTTTTTCTTGCTTCTATTATCCCCCTGGCTATTCTGCGTGAATACCTTTCCTCGCCATAACCATAAATAATATCGGCTAAACTTTTTTCGCTCCAAGCATTGACCACGTCATAAGCGGTCAATAAATATTCAGATGGATTCCCGCCTGAATGACCGAGTCGGGCAGGTTCTTTCAGGGTCATGAGCAAGGGTTCGTTTTTCAGGAAAGAAAATCCTCGTCCGGAATTTTCCAACTGGTCGGAACTCAAGCCCAGATCAAAAATAATTCCATCTATCTCTGAATCATCAATGTCTCGGAAATTTTTATTCAAAAAAGTTATTCTGCCCTCCAACCCTTTGAATTTACTTTTTGCTTTTTCCCAAGCATTTTGGTCCTGGTCCAGCGCAATTATTTTCACGTTAGGATATTTTTCTAGAATTTCCCTAGAATGTCCTCCACCCCCGAAAGTGCAATCTAGAACCAAATATCCCGGATGTAAATCTAACCCTGCTATTGTTTCATTTAAAAGAACTGTCCGGTGTACACTATCCATCTTATTTTCCGCTATTTCCTAATTTCTCTGCTAATCCTGAAGCTTGCTTTTCTGTTATTTTCACATTTTCCTTCCAGGCTTTCTCGTTCCAAATTTCAACTCTGTCTTCCACTCCTACAATGACCGCTGTATCCTTCAACCCGATTCTGTCTTTTAAAAAATCCGGGATTAATATTCTGCCGATAGAATC
>JBBUAS010000053.1:0-5224 GCA_038058555.1 Patescibacteria group bacterium
CGGTTTACTAAACCGCCGTTCCTTAATCGGAACCGCGAGTTCAAATCTCGCCCTATCCGCCAGGCAACATTTTTATGATAAACATTCCAAAAACTATGGCCACTCAGCATCCGGATAACGCCCGGGCTCCTTATTGGGAGAAAGACGGCGACGGGTTTGTGAGTTCCAGAGAAGAGACGGCGGAATGCGTGGATGCGTTTCGCAATTTGAAGGTGGGAGAGTTTATGTGGGATTGGGAAGGAAAATTCGCCGATGAAGCGGTGGTGGACCGGCTCTTTCATCATTATTTTGATTATTTTAAAAAAAATCCGCTGGGCCTCAAAAAACATTTGACTTTCCGCATTCCCAATATTTGGCAGGAAAAGGGCTACAGCTTAATCCGTTCCTTGATGGTGGTCTTGACCAGCGAAGACTTTGCCCGCGATTTAAAATTTCATTCCCCGCCTCTTTTTGAAGTGATTCTGCCGATGACTGAAAATGCCAAACAGCTGATTTTTATTCAGAAATCTTTTCAAGAACTGGCTCGGCTGAAATCCAAAATGTTCGCTAAGTTCCGCAAAAATACGGAATATGTCAGGATTATTCCCTTGTTTGAGGGAGTGGAGACGCAGATTAATGCCAAAAAAATTCTTCTAAATTATCTAAAATTGCACAAGAAAATTTTTCATTTCAATCCTTCCCATTTGCGGGTTTTTATCGCCCGGAGCGATCCGGCCATGGTTTCCGGGATGTTTGCAACGGTCTTGGCCAATAAAATTATTCTCTCTGACTTAAAAGAACTTGAAGAAGAAACAGGCATCCGAATGTTCCCCATTATGGGAGCGGGGTCTTTGCCTTTTCGGGGCGGGCTAAGTCCTATTGCAATTAAAGAATTTAACGGAGAATATCCCGGACTAAACACCGTTACCATCCAATCCGCTTTCCGCTACGATTACCCGATATCAGAAGTCCGACAGGCAATAAAATATTACAATAAAAGACATCATGGCCGATCGCAAAATGTATCCAAAACAGATAGAAAAAAATTAATTAAGCTTCTTGCTATTTTTGAAAAAGAATATCAATCTCGTCTCAATAAAATTGTTCCGGACCTGCAATTTCTTTTTGGCTCTTTCCCGCGCCGGCGCGAGCGGCATTTGCATATCGGATTGCTGGCTTATGGGCGAAAAACCAGCAAGACCAAACTGCCTCGGGCCATTACCTTTACCGGTTCTTTTTATTCTTTGGGAATTCCGCCGGAATTTCTGGGAATCGGCATTTTGGCTCGATTAAAAATGGAAGACCGGATCTTGCTAAGTAAATATTATAAAAATTATCTTCAAAACTTAACGCAAGCCGGAAAATTTTTAAACTGGAAAAATTTGAAAAAATTATCCCAAAAAAATAAAGACTGGGGGAAAATTGGAAACGACTTAAAGAAAACAGAAAAGATATTAGGAATCAAATTCGGGCCCAGAAATAAAGAAGAGTTTTTGCATTCCAAACTTACCGGCAAAATACTCCGGCCGAAAATTAGCCGCAAAAAAGTTCAAAAACTAATCAGCCAGACCGGAATCTTGCGCAAAAGTTTAGGTTAAATGATATAATACGTTTATGAAAAAAGGATATAAAGAATAAAAAAATTAACATGGATATTTTTAGTAGTTTTGATCAATCTTCTGTGCTGGGTGGAAAATGGATAACCGTTTCATCCGAGCTTAGCGGTTTAGACGGGCAGAAAAAAGATATAAAAGTGGAACTAATGGAAGATGGTAAGCCACGAGCCGTAGCCTTTTTTGATATTGACGGCACCTTGGCTCATCTTATCGCTATCCATGGCCAAGCGATAGCGAAACTTTTTCCGGATCAGGATCCGACCGAATTGGCGGAAACTTATTACCAAGGTTTTAAGCTCGGAAATTCTTTTCGGGAATTCGACCGGATGCGCGGGATTTATGTTGACGGACACCTCGAATGGAAAGATCTAGAATTTTACTTGCAAAACCGTTTTAACCCGCATGCGGAAGAAATTGATCGGCCCGGACATTTGGCTCATAATATTGCGGCGGCAATTTTGAAAGAATACGGGAAAATTGCCGCCGCGGCGTGCGAAGAATTATATCAAAAGTCTCCGGAAGAATTTGAAAAATCAAACATTGCTCCGATATTTCTTTTGGCGCGAATGTATGCCAGGCTCGGGATTCCGATGGTGGGCTTTACCGCCAATGCAAAAATTTTCGTGGATAAATTGGCGAAATATTTAAAGTTATCGGATATCTTTTTGGATATTGCGACTGACGAAACGATGATTGGAGGCGGGAAAGAAATAGCGATCCGTTATTTGATTAATGAATTAGAAAGTAAAGGCATTCCCGTCCCGAAAGATCGCTTGATCTTTGTCGGCGATTCTCTGCGGGGCGATATCGGCACGAGCTTATTTGCCTCGGGAGAAAATAGGGGAATTTCCGGACAGGGAATTTTGGTTTTGAAAGATCAAAAGGCGCTGATTGCAATAGAAAAACAAATAAATGCCGATCCGAAATTGCGGCGCATTGCCGACAATATTGATGTGCACGGTTTTGTGGTTGACGATGTTCCTCTTGATGAAAAAGGCAATCCGATGCTCCTTTCCAGGTTTAGAGATAAATTTTTAAAAAAACTTTAATTATATTTTATATAAGCTATAATAGCCTTATGACTTTTATTGGTAAAATTAAACTGAAAATCTGGCATTTTATTTATGGATTTTTCCCGACTTTGCAGAAAACCTTTTTAAGATGGCATCTTATTTGGCACGAAAAAGGCAGGCAGAGATACCATATTGGCTGGTTGGCGCCCGGCAAGACACTTGGAGGATTAAAAAGACATCTTCATGAAAAATGGGGTTTCGGCAATCATTTTATCGCTTGGGGAGACGAAAGTCAGGTCTTGAGCTGGAGGAAATTAAACGATTTCAATCACCAGTATCATTTGCGGGTTTTTTCCGATGGGGAAATTCGCGGGCACTTCGAATACACGCCGGAAGCTCATCCGGTGGCGCACTTTAACGAGAAAGATGAAAGTTTCCATCGGGCGGAGTTTTTAAAATTTTTGGGAGAATTTGCGACCGAGAAAAAACACATTTCCCACCTCAAAATAGATCCGGATGCCTACAATCCCGACTCGGAAGTCTCTTTTGAGAGACATTGAATAGGAAAATTTAAACCATTTTGGATTCCGGCATTACCAGATCCCAAAGCTTGCCGGCGATATTATTCGGCTTGCCGAAGAGAGGGTAGTGGTGGAGGTCGATGAAAGGCAGACTATTGCATTCAATGATTCCGCAATGTTGTTCTTCTTGCCACGACTTGGTGATGTCTTCGATTATAAAGTCAACCCCGATAAGCGGGTCATCTAAAAACCTTGCAACATGTTCGAGCATGGCCACATTCTCGGGATGGACGATGTCGGTGACTTCGGTGGTGGTGCCTCCGCAACCCCGGCTAGTTTTTTGAGAAAATGTTACGATTCGGCCTTTTCCCGGAACATCGTTCATCGTAATATTTTCTCTTCTTAGTTCTATTTCTCCTTCTTTATCCACTATTATTTTGTGAAAAATCGGACCATTCCGTTCCGGTCTTTTATTTTCTTCTTCCATCAGTTCACCCAGGGTATGTATTCCATCGCCCGTCACTTCCGGCTGGTCGCGTTTTATTACACCTGCCAACTTGCCTCCAATTAAAGTTCCTCGAAAAAGATAACCACGCAGTTCTTCTTCCACGATAACCAATGGAGAAAGCTTTTTAGCTTTTTTAAAACCCGCAATCAAACCTTCCGGCGTATTTATATGGATCATGGTGTGGCGGCTTCGGGAACCCAAATTCGGTTTAGTAATCACCGGTTTTTGAATATTGTAAAAAATTTTTAAGGCGCCTCTTTTGGTAAGGACCGCTCCGCCCCTCGCTACCGGCAAACCTTCTTTCAAAAATTTTGTTTTCATTATGCCTTTATTGTCCATCCATTTAAGGGAAGCGGATTCTTTAAAACCGGGACGAGGGAGACCGTCAAAAATTATTGTTTGACCCTTATACTCGGCTACAAAACCGTCTCTAATTGGGCCCAAATGAAACTCTCGCATCCTAATTCCGCGCCTTTTTGCTTCTTCCCAGAAACATTTCGTGCGCCAAGTGTCCCGTTCGTCCGGTTTATCGCTGAAACGTCCAAGCCTTAAAAAAATCATTAATTTGAAAAAGGGCAAGGTTATTCTATCGGCCAGCGCTTCGGCCGTGTTTTGAAAAATTCTTTCCATCAAATCAAAAAATGGCTCGTCAATCCAGCTTAAAACCACCGAAGTATAAGCCACAAAATGGCTCTTCTGCGCCGGCTCGCAATCTTTGCAATGTTTCATCTTTCTATTGTAGCAGATTAATGCGCCACCGTAAAAGCGATTACTTTTCCGGCACCGGCCTGTTTTAAAATTTTTCGCGCTTCATTTAAAGTCGCGCCGGTGGTGATGATGTCATCTACTAGAATTATATTTTTACTTTTTAGTAAATTTATATTTTTTTCTATATTTTTTATTGCAAACGAACCTGAAAGATTTTTTAATCTATTTTGTCTGTCTTTGATGCGTGTCTGATGTTCTGTGTTTTTTATTTTGATTAAAATGTTATTTTCCAATTTCATATTTACGCCATGGCGTAAATCATCTATTTTCACTAATTCTTTACAAATTAATTCCGCTTGGTTATATCCTCTTTCTCGGTATCTTTTCGGCGAGAGGGGGATAGGGATTAAAATAGGGTTATTGAAATTTTCCATTACAGACAAGTCCGCCAATTCTTCCAAAATTTTGTCATAAATAATCTCCGCAAAAAGTTTTGCCAGTCTTTTTTTGCCTTTATATTTCAAGAGCCAGAGCGCTTTTTTAATAGGCGGGTGGCGGTAGTTGTAGAGAGGAAAAATCCATTTGGCATTTTCACGTTCGGCGAGCGGCGCGTTCGAAAGGCACTCCAAACACAAATCAAAGTCCTTTTTCCCGCACGCTACGCATTTTACGGGGAAAATTATATCCAATATGGTATTTAACAGCCACATTATGATATAATATTAACACGCATGAATAATTTATTAAAAAATCTTTTTTCAGGCTTTGTAAGGCTTGGCGGGGGAGGGGAAGACAATGCTGTCGGTATTGACATCGGTTCTTCCGCGATTAAAGTAGTTGAAATTAAAAGAAAAGGAGGCAAGGCCGTGCTTGAAACTT
>JBBUAS010000054.1:0-5510 GCA_038058555.1 Patescibacteria group bacterium
TCTGCAAATATTGATATGTTTAGACACCACTTATTTTTGCCGCCACTTTCGCGCAAGCGACACTGACGCCGATCATAGAGTTGCCGCCTAAGTTATCTTTGTTGGCGGTGCCGTCCAGTTTAATCATAATTTTATCTACTTCTTTCTGATTTAAAACATTTTGGCTAATTAAGGCCGGAGCAATGACCTTATTTACTTTATCTATGGCTGTTTTAACTCCCTTGCCATCAGCATCCCGCAATTCATGCGCTTCGTGAATTCCAGTGCTAGCGCCGGACGGTACAGAAAAACTGCCGGACATATTGCCCGCGAAAATTGTCACTTTGATAGTCGGATTGCCCCGCGAATCTTTAATTTCTTCCGCTAAGATTTTACTAATCGGGCAAATTAATTGACTTGTCATACGCTTTAAATTTTAACATATTTTTGCTAATATTAAAATATGCTTCAGCAATTAGTCGCTCTCAGGAATTATCTAATGCAAATAAAATATAAGCGGGTTTGGAAACCCATTTTTTTCCAAATTGATCCGGAGGCAATTCATGACCAAATGGTTGCTCTTTTGCATTTTTTAGGAAAATACGCCCTAACCAGAAAAATAGCTTATTTTTGTTGGGGATATTCGCATTCCTCTCTCGAGCAGAATATCCTTGGCATAAATTTTAAAAATCCCGTTGGTCTTTCGGCCGGTTTTGATAAAAATGCGACCCTTACAGATATTATGCCATCGCTCGGTTTTGGTTTTACGGAAATCGGCTCGATTACCGGCGAAAAATGCGAAGGCAATCCAAAGCCCCGCCTTTGGCGGTTAAAAAAATCAAAATCTTTGGCGGTTTATTATGGTTTAACAAATAATGGTTGTGAAAATATTTCCAAAAGATTAAAAGCAAAAAAATTTTCAATCCCAGTCGGGATTAATATTGCAAAAACAAATTGTCGAGAAACTGTTGATACTATCTTAGCCATCGCCGACTATTTTAAAGCTTATCAAGTTTTCATGGATATCGGCGATTACCTAACCATTAATATCAGCTGTCCGAATGCTTTTGGCGGACAGACTTTTACCGATAGCGCCAAGCTTGATGCATTGCTTCAAAAAATTATGTCTATTCCAAAAACCAAACCGATTTTTTTGAAAATATCGCCGGATTTAAATAAAAAAGAAGTTGACGATATAATCAATATCGCCTCGAAATTTAAAATTGACGGATTTATCTGTACCAATTTGACAAACAATCGCCATAATAAAAATATCATCGATCAAAAAATCCCCGCCCAGGGCGGATTTTCCGGAAAGGTTTTAGATAATTTATCAGATGACCTAATCAGATATGTTTATAAAAAAATCAATCTCTCTGCCAAAGCCTGGCTTTGGCAAAATTCTAATCAGCCTATTATTATTGGTTCTGGCGGAGTATTTTCAGCTGAAGATGCATATCGAAAAATAAAAGCGGGCGCCTCGCTGGTCCAGCTCATTACCGGGATGATTTTCGAAGGCCCGCAGTTAGTGAGCGATATCAACCTCGGCCTTGTTAAACTCCTGAAAGCCGACGGCTATAAAAATATTTCCGAAGCCATCGGCAAAGAATAAATTTTTATTTTTTTGTTAATAAAATCATTAGGTCGGAAACATTGGCGCCGGTGGGACCGGTCATGATTAGGTCGCCGGTTTTTTGGAAAAAATTATAGGAATCAAAACGAACTAGATAATCATTAACGTCTAAGCCTGATTTTTCTGCTTTTTCCATCGTATCTTTATCCACTACCGCTCCGGCGACATCGCTATTGTCCACACCGTCAGATGCCAATGATATAAAAACAGAGTCGTTGTCAATTATTTTATTCTTCATCGCTTCCAGTCCCATGTGAGTATTTCTTCCGCCTTTTCCTCCATTTTTGGGAACAATAATACTCGGCTCGCCGGCCGCCAGAACAACAGTGTTGTCTCTCTTCGCAGAAAATATCTTCTCGAGTGTTTCACCAACTTCATCATATAAGTCAGTCGAGACAATATTTACTTCGAGGTTTAATTCTTCCGCTTTTTTTGCCATTGTTTCCACCGCGATTTTATTGGAAACGAGAACAAAATTATGAACTTTTTCAAAATATTTATCTTCTTTCGGCGTTTCAATCAAATTAAATTCTCCCAGATTATTTTCGGTAATAATTTTTTGGGCATTGGCTATAGTTGTTGGGTCTTTATAAGTGACTCCGGAGGCGACATTTTCAAAAATATCGCCCGGCACATCCGAAAAGATAAGCCCGATAACCGTTGCCGGATAAGCGATTTTCGCCAAACCCCCGCCTTTTAAGAGAGACAAGTGTTTCCTGATCGTATTGATTTCACTAATCGTTTTACCGGACCCTAAAAAAGCATTATAGAGTTTCTCCCCTTCCAGATATTCGCTCTCCGGATAACACAAAAGAGCCGAACCCCCGCCGGAAACAAGCACAATAATCAAATCATCTGCGCTCGAATTTTTAATGATTTCATATATTTTTTTGCCAGCGGGAAGATTGGCTTGGCTGGGTCTGGGATGGGTGCCAGTAAAAGTTTCAATATATTGAGTAGCAACTTTTTCCAGTCCGATCACCGCTCCATTTTCAATTCTAGATCCCAGAATTTTTTCCAAAGCTAATGCCGCCTCGCCTGACGACTTGCCAAAACCAACCACTTTGACTTTTTTGAATTTAGTCAAGTTAAAATCTTCTCCCATGACGGTCAAAACATTATTTTCCAGTTTTATTTTATTTTTTATTACTTCCTCGGTATTGATCGCATCCAACCCGGCTTCAACAATTTTTAGCGCGTTTTTGCGATTTTCCGTGGTGGCTAAAATATCCCAATTTTTAATCCACTTTTTCATGTATTATTGAACGATATTTTGCGCAGTTCCAGAAATAAATCCTTTTATATTTTCCACCGTTGTTTCGATAATTCTCCCGACCGCTTCTTTGGTAAAGAAAGCCATGTGGGGAGTGACAATCACATTCGGTAAATTAATCAAAACATGATCTTCAACAATTTTCCGCATATTTTCCATATGCCCGATTTTCGGATCACTTCCCATGGTAATGAGGCGCTCTTCTTTAAGATCCCGCTCTCCTTCCAAGACATCCAGAGCGGCGCCTTTGATTCTTCCGTCATTTAAAGCGGAAAGCAATGCCTCCGTTTCAACAATTTCTCCGCGCGCCGTATTGATCAAAATTGCACCTCTTTTTATTTTTGCGAGATTCGCGCTATTGATAAGATGATGAGTGGCCGGCATATACGGCACATGAATAGTAATTATATCGGATTGACTAAGTAAATCATCTAAGGAAACATATTCAAAACCAAGCTCGAGAGCGAGCTCCGGTTTCGGATTGGGATTGGTGGCAATTACCTTCATCCTAAAGCCTTTGGCAATCCGGATAACATTCTGGCCGATTTTTCCCGTCCCAATCACGCCCAAAATTTTTCCTTCCAGATCAAAGCCCTCCAATTGTGAAAGATCAAAGTTATTTCCTTCCCTTAGTTGATGATAGCCCCAGTATATTCGCCGAGAAAGAGTCAAGAGTAAACCAAAAGTAAACTCCGCCACAGTCTGAGAACCATAGGCCGGAACATTGGAAACCGATATCCCTTTGGTTCGGGCGTATTCAATGTCAATGTGATCAAATCCGGTTGAACGGGTGGTAATAAATTTCAAATCAGGGATTTGATCAATCACCTTTTTGCTTATTTTAGAATTCACGAAAACGGAAATAATTTCAGCGTTTTTCGCCTTTTCCGTATTGTCTTCATTCAATTTTTCTTCATAAAAAGAAACACCCGTCTCGTTAAAAGATTTTAAAAAAATATCCTGTTCCGCTTTTGATGCCTCAAAAAATACGATTTTCATACAATTTAATTATATCACATTATTCATTTAAACCAATTCTTGAAAAAAGACCAAAAGCCTGAAGAAGACTCGGTTTTTGGAATTTCGAGGCTATTTTTGTCTTCCACTATCACAATTAAATTCTCTCCTTCCTTGGCTAAACCGAAATTTTCCCGGAAAAGTTTTTCCTTTCCCTCGTCGGTCTGCAAACTATTGATATCGGCGGAGAGTTTTTCTTTCTGTTGTTTTAAGGCGGCCACTCTGTCTTCAATTATTTGTTTATTTTTGCCAGTTTCTCTCATTTTGCTCCAAAAACCTAAAATATTCCAAGCAAAAAGTAATATTAAAATCCCCAAGGCTATCAAAACAGGTTTTGATTTGATTATGTTTCCCCAGCCTCTTTTTTGTTGAAAATTTCTCATAATATGATCTACCCCCACACCTATTGGTCTATCACCATGCCGCACGTATTTAATAAACTTCAAAAAAAACTTGAAATAAAATAGGTGTAGGGGTATACTCAGTATATGCTTTTCAATAAAAAACATCAAAAGAAAATCCAGATTGCCTGGGCCGTGGTCAGCGTATTGATTATTGTAAGTATGATTTTGCTGTACTCTCCCATTTTTACTTTGAAGTAAATCCTCCGCCAGCTAGGCAAGGCCTAACGCAGAATGCGTTAGGCCTTGCCTAGCTCTAGTTTCGCATCATTTTCAAAAATACATCTTGGGGAATATTTACCTTGCCTCTTTCTTTCATTTTCTTCTTTCCTTTTTTTTGTTTTTCGCGAAGTTTCATTTTGCGGGTAATGTCCCCTCCATACATATGCTGGGTTACATCTTTTTTCATACCGGACATAGAACGGGATGAGATAATCCGTCCAAGCGCTTTGCCTTGAATTTTTAGAGAGAACATTTGTCTGGGCAACAATCCATGCAATTTTTCAACCGCTCTTTCGGCTTCTTCTTCCACTCTCTTCTTGGAAACCACTCTGGAAAAAGCCGGCACGATTTCATTCGCAACCAAAATGTCTAATCTGGTGACAAGCGCCGTTCGCATTTCTCCTATCTCGTAAGACAAAGAACCATAGCCGGAAGTCGCGCTCTTCAGCTCGTCAAAAAAATTCCGCATCAGTTCGCGCAACGGCATCAGGGCGGATATCGCGGAGCGGGATCTACCGACTTCGTCAGGCCGAAGACTGACTTCGTCGTGTCGAAGGCCGAAATTCTCCGTATCGCCTATTTCCGCTTCATGATCAAAAAGAAGCTGCATAATGGCTCCAATATATGAGGATGGGCTGATTATTTTTACATCCACCCAAGGCTCATGCACATCTAAAATATTTCCATCGTCCGGAAAAAAATAGGGGGAATAAACCCGCACACTATTACCAATAGTGTGCGGGTAAATTTTTTCTGCTCCTTTTTTCAATAAAACTTCATAAGTGATAGACGGAGTAGTAATGACCAAATCCAGATTAAACTCCCTCCTTAGCCTCTCGGTAATAATCTCCAAATGCAACATTCCCAAAAAGCCACAACGAAATCCTCTGCCAAGCGACCCACTTGATTCTTCTTCAAAAGAAAAAGCCGAGTCGGAAAGTTTAAGTTTGCCGGCTGAACAGTCAATGTACTCGAGCGGGTGCAC
>JBBUAS010000055.1:0-2563 GCA_038058555.1 Patescibacteria group bacterium
TAATTCTTGCTTCAATTTTACTTTTGGCGCCTTTACCATCAACAATTAAGGTATTATCTTTATCAGAAGTTACCCTGCCTGCCCTGCCCAATTCAGTAATTTCTACTGATTCAAACTTTCTGCCTGTATCTTCTGATAACACCATCCCACCAGTTAAAACAGCAATATCTTCCAGCATTTCTTTTCTTCTATCTCCAAATCCAGGGGCTTTGACTGCCAAAACATTAAATGTGCCTCTGAGTTTATTAACGACGAGGAGCGCCAAAGCCTCACCTTCGACCTCATCCGCAATAATGACCAGGTTTTTACTGACAGCCACAAATTTTTCCAAAAACGGCTCGGTCGGGCTTTTGTGCGCTTCTCTTTTAAATAGCGGTATAACCACCCTGCACGGCATTGCGCGGATTGAAGAAGTTTATAGAGTCATTGAAATTCTGGAAAGTATCGGAGTAATAGTCAAATGGCTGGACCAGAATACGGTAACCATCATCCCTCCGAAACAATTTTCTCTGACAAATATAAATGTTGAATCCGCCATTAAAACACGCTCCGTTGTTATGCTGATGGGACCGCTTATTCATAAACTGCCATCTTTCAACATTCCGCACGCGCAGGGTTGCAAATTGGGTAAACGCACCATCGCCGCTCATGTTTATGCTTTGGAAAAACTTGGAGTGAAAATAAAAATTACCGGAAATGAGTATCAAATAAAAAAAAGAAAATTGAAACACGGAAATATTGTAATGTATGAAGCAGGCGATACCGCTTGTGAAAATGTTTTAACCGCGACCTCGCTTATTCCCGGGAAAACAACAATCAATTTCGCCAGCGCCAATTATATGGTTCAAGAAGTTTGTTTTTTTCTGGAATCTTTAGGAGTAAAAATCGACGGCATCGGCACTGCCACTTTAACCGTACATGGAATTAAAGAAATAAACAAAGACATTGAGTATTGGAATAGTGAAGACCCGATTGAATCAATGATGTTCATCTCCGCCGGTATTATCACCGACTCCCGGCTCACTATCACTCGAGTGCCGATAGACTTTATGGCGCTAGAGATGGAGAAATTGAAACGAATGAATTTAAAATTTAAAATCTTAAAAAAATATTTTTCGCACAACGGACGTACGAGACTGGCCGATATTGAAATTTTCCCGAGCAAATTGAAAGCCTTGGCGGATAAAATTCATTCCAATCCTTATCCGGGAATCAATATCGACAATCTTCCTTTTTTTGTGCCGATCGCTATTCGCGCCAAAGGACAAACGATGATTCATGATTGGGTTTATGAAAATCGCGCCATCTATCTCACGGAGTTAAATCGCCTGGGAGCAAATATTACTCTGGCTGATCCGCACCGCCTTTATATTCAAGGCGGAACAGCTCTCAACAAAGCGCAAGTCGTCTGTCCGCCGGCTTTGCGCCCTTCGATGGTTATTCTGATTTCCATGCTGGGCGCGCCCGGCATTTCCATTCTCCGAAATGTTTATATGATCAGCCGCGGTTATGAAGAAATCGCCGAACGCTTAAACTCCATCGGCGCCGATATTAAAATGATCCGCGGAATGTAAAAATGAAGAAGTTAAAAATTATTGTAATACTTGGACAGACCTCTGCCGGAAAAAGCGATTTGGCAGTAAAAATTGCCCAAAAAATAAACGGTGAAATAATTTCCGCTGATTCCAGGCAGGTTTATAAAGGTCTTGATATTGGTACCGGTAAAATTACCAGCAAAGAAATGAAGGGCGTTTCGCACCATTTACTTGATGTAGTAAGTCCTAAACAAAAGTTTTCCGTAGTAGAATATCAAGAAAAATGTATTTACGCTATAGCTGATATTGTAAAAAGAGATAAAGTTCCGATAATTTGCGGTGGCACAGGTTTTTATATTGATGCAATAACCAAAGGCGTAATTTTTCCCCAAGTTCCGCCAAATAACAAATTGCGTAAAGCGTTATATTCAAAATCCGCGATCGCTTTGTTTGTAGTATTAAAAAAATTAGATCCGAAAAGAGCTAAAGATATCAAAAATAAAAATGAACAGAATAACAAGGTAAGATTAATAAGAGCAATTGAAATAGCGAAGGCTTTAAGCTTTGTTCCAAAAATTACGGAGGCAACGCCTCCGTACAAATTCATAAAGATTGGACTATATTTGTCGGAAGATTTATTAAAAAAGAAAATAGAAAAAAGATTATTGTCAAGAATAAAAATAGGCATGTTAAACGAAGCTAGAAAATTACATAGGCAGGGGCTGCCTTATGCGAGAATGGAAGAGTTGGGCCTGGAATATAAATTCACGGCGCTATATTTGCAAAATAAAATTAGCAAACAAAAAATGATAGAAAAACTAAAAACTGAAATTCATCAATACGCCAAGCGCCAGATGACCTGGTTTAAGCGGGACAAAGAAATCAAGTGGTTTGATGCGTCAAATACTAAAGAGATAGCTAAGCAAATGCAAGCATTAGAACTCCAATTGAAAAACAAATAAGAGCGATTATTTTACGAACGGATTAAAATTTGTATCCCGGTCATAATAATCTTCTCCCTCTTTTGT
>JBBUAS010000055.1:2663-21674 GCA_038058555.1 Patescibacteria group bacterium
TTACGAACGGATTAAAATTTGTATCCCGGTCATAATAATCTTCTCCCTCTTTTGTTTTTAGAAACTTGATGACTTTGTAAGTGATCGGCGTGAATAATATTTCTACTACTGTTTTAAAAATATAGTTGGAAATGATTAATGTAATAAGCAATGAAGTCGGCAAAATACCGAAAAATGCAATTAGAATAAAAAGAGTGCTATCTACTAGTTCGCCAATCATCGGCGTTAATCCTAAAATCGCGTCATAAGCGGCTTGATTGCCCCAATCGGATGCCGGTGGAAGCTTGCCAACGATGATAAATATCACCGACATCAAAAGAGCCATGAAAAACGAAATACTTCAAATCCACAATCTTTGTCGAAGCCACATTGGAAATCAACAAAACCGAAACAAAGAAAACACTGATGGCGCTTAAATATTTGTAATTCTTTTGCATAAAATTTTAAGCAATCCAAACATTTTTAATATTGACAAATTCTTTTATACCATAACTCGAAAGCTCCCGTCCATAGCCGGACTTTTTTATTCCGCCGAAGGGCGCGCGCGGATCGGACTTGACCATATCATTCACACAGACATTCCCCGCTTTAATTTGCGGAATAATTCTTTTAGCTTTTGCTATATCGGAAGTAAAAATAGCCGCGCCCAAGCCATACCGAGTGTCATTGGCAATTTGAATTGCTTCTTTTTCATTTCTAAATGTAATAACCGGCAAGACTGGACCGAAAACTTCTTCATCATAAACTGGCATCCCCTTTTTTACATTAATCAGAACTGTCGGCAAATAAAAATATCCTTTCCCCTTTTTACGACTTCCCCCATACACAATCTTGGCGCCCTTTTTAACCGATTGAGCCACCTGCTTTTCCACATCCAATAAAATTTGTTCGGTGGCCAAAGGGCCGACATCTGTTGCCGGATCGCTGGGATCGCCGACAGATAATTTTGAAAATTCCTCAATGACAATTTTCAGAAATTTTTCTTTGATGCTTTCTTCCACGATAAAACGCTTGGCGGAAATACAACTCTGCCCGGCATTTCCTTGCAATCTCGCCACCACGGCGACTTTGGCCGCTTCCAGAATATCCGCATCGGCAAAAACGATAAAGGGGTCGCTCCCGCCCAATTCAAGCACTATTTTTTTTATCTCTTCTCCGGCTACCCGCGCCACTTCGCTTCCGGCTTTTTCGCTGCCCGTCAGAGAAATTGCAACGATTCTAGAGTCGCGAATAAAATTTTCCACCCGAGAGGCCGGAAGAAATAAATTTTGAAATATCCCTTTCGGAAATCCAGCCAGGCGAAAAGATTTTTCGATAGCTTTCGCGCACTGCGGAACATTGGAGGCGTGTTTCAACAAACACACATTCCCTGCCATCATGGCCGGCACCGCGTATCGATATACTTGCCAAAATGGAAAATTCCAGGGCATTATTCCGAGAATAACGCCCAGAGGGTCGAACTTTACATACTGCTCTTTTTTGCCGGTTTTTAGTATTTCATCCGCTAAGATAGTTTCCGCATTGTCCGCATAATAATCGCACAGTAGCGCGCATTTATCGATCCCGATCGGCCCGGATTTTATGGTTTTGCCCATTTCCAGCATTTGCAACCTAGAAAAATCTTTCGCGTGATTGCGCAAATATTCTCCCAATTTATACATTAAAATAGCTCGCTCTTTGAAAGTAGTTTTTTCCCAACTTTGAAAAGCCTTGGAGACTAGCGAAAGTTTTTTCTCAAGCTCTTCGTTTGAGATTTCTTTGAAACTTTTTAAAACTTTTTCCGTTGCCGGATTTTTAGATTGAATGGACATGAATTAGTTGTTGGTTTTTAATGTTTTGTTGGCTTTATTGTAATTAATCGAACAACGGATAATGTGCACACCTTTGGCATTCAAAGATTTCTGAAGTAAAGGTAATAGGTCCCTCGCTTTATTTATTTTATACCCGACCGCGCCGAAACTTTTCGCCAGCATAACGAAATCCGGATTATTGAAAGAAAGCCCGTAAGCAGGCAAGGCCATATCTTTTTGCTTCCAGCGAATCATTCCGAGCCCCTCATCGTCCAGAATCAGGACAACCAGATCAATTTTCAGCCGTACCGCCGTTTCCAATTCCGCAATACTCATCATAATTCCCCCGTCTCCGGCCACCACTAAAACTTTTTTTTCTGGATAAATGATTTTCGCCGCAATGCCCGAAGGCAAGCCTGCTCCCATGCTGGCCAAGGCATTATCGAGCATCAAACCGTTTTGTTCTCGGCATTGAAAATTGCGGGCAACCCAAATTTTATACATCCCATTGTCAAGCGCCAATATTCCGTCCCTCGGCATTATTTTGCCGATATCGGAAACGATGCGTTCCGGCCGAAGCGGGAATTCCAAAGACTCTGCGAACTTGGCGATATCTTTTTCTAAAATATTTTTCACTTTGAAAAAATATTTGAAATCCCAGGCAGGGTTGATTTTTATTTTTTCCGTAAAAGACCAGAGAGTGTTGGAAATGTCGCCGACAACTTCATGAGTTGGAATATAAATATCGTCAACATCGGCCGGAGAAAAATTTATATGAATAACTTTGCAATCTTCTCCATTTAAGGCAATCGGCGGTTTTTCGGATATGTCGTGTCCGATCATAATAATCAAGTCCGCCCGGCGAAGCGCCTGATGCACATAATCTCCGTCCGAGAGAGCCGTCGTGCCGATATAAAGAGGAGAACTCTCGTCTTCCACTCCTTTACCCATTTGAGTTGAAGTAAAAGGAATGCCGGTTTTATTCAAAAATATATGGAGCTGTTTTCGGACTAATTTCCTGTTGCCTCCGGCCGCTAAAACAACCAAAGGATGCCGCGATTTTTCGATTTCTTCCAAAGCCAGACCAATTGCTTTTGTGTCGGCATTCGGACGGCGAACTTTATGCGGAGTAATCGAACCGGCTCGACAAATTTCTTCAGCAATATCTTCCGGTAATTCCAAATGACTCGCGCCGGGACGTTCCGCCAAAGCCAGCTTCACCGCTTCCCGCACCATGCTCGGCATCCGATCGCTAGAAATAATAGTGGCCGAATATTTCGTAACCGGAGTCATCATTTTCACCACATCAATAATCTGAAACTGCCCTTGTTTGCTTTTTTTGATCGGCTTTTGCCCGGTAATGACCAAAAGAGGAATGCCGGCAAGCTGAGCGTGGGCGACGCCGGTCAAAAGATTGGTCGCTCCCGGGCCCAAAGTCGAGAGCGCCACGCCGACCTTGCCGGTTAACCGGCCCACCGTCGCCGCCATAAAAACCGCCGCCTGTTCGTGCCGAGTGGTGATAAATTTTATTTTTGATTTTCTGATTGCCTCCAAAAAAGTTAAATTTTCTTCTCCCGGCACGCCAAAAATATACCGGACTCCTTCAGCTTCCAAACATTCCACCAAAACTTCCGCTGTGTTTTTATTTTTAACTGCCATGGCGGGCGATGAGGGAATCGGACCCCCGACATCGGTTTTGGAGACCGAAGTTATGCCACTTAACTAATCGCCCGTATTTTTATATAACAAAAAACGACCAATGGTCGTTTTAAGTGTAGCATAAATAAGGAGAAAATCTACTTCTTAATCTCTTTATGCTTACTCTGTTTTCGGCACCATTTGCAGAATTTTTTTAGCTCTATCTTTTTAGTGACGAGTTTCTTGTTCTTGCTGGACCAGTAATTTATATGCTTGCAAGTTCCGCAGGCAAGTTTTATAAGTCGATCTTGGGACATAGTTTTATATTATATTAAAAATCTTTAAAAAGCAATCTCCTAAAAACTAAACTCTCTGCTATCGCAGAGTTATTAGTTTTTCTAAAGCCTTGCTTTTTTTGACTTGATTTCATTTTTTAATAATCTTGACGCAACTCTGGAGAATTTTCCGGCATTTCCGGTAGTGAAATAAAGGGTCTTCCCTTTTTTGTTTTGTTTATTTTTTAAGCGATGAGTTAAAAGCAGGGACTTGGTTCGTCGGGCAATCGCCTTCCCGCTGTCTATGAGTTTAATATGCGGACCGACGATTTTTTGGATAGTTTTCCGTAAAAACGGATAATGGGTACAGGCCAAAACAAGGTGGTCCGCTTTGGAATTTTTGATTTGCTTCAGATATTTTTCCAATAATAAAATAGCTTTAGGACTATCAATTTCTCCTTCCTCTACTACATTTTCCAAGTTCTGACAGCCGATATTCAGCACCTTTATGCCCTTGGCAAAATCTCGAATAAATTTCCGCATAACAGGACTTTTAGACGTAGCCGGAGTAGAAATGACTGCGACTGTCCCGCTTTTTGTATTTTGACTAGCAGGCTTAAGCGCTGGTACAGTGCCGACAATCGGCAAAAAGTTTTTCTTGGAATATTTTTTCCGCAACGAATCAATGCTATAACAAGTGGAAGTATTGCAGGCGATGACTAGCTGTTTAATTTTATGATTTTTTATAAAATAATCTGTAATTTGAAAAGCAAATTTTACCAATTCTTTTTTGCTTTTTTCACCGTAAGGAACATTCAATTGATCGGCTAAAAATACAAAATTTTCATTCGGCAATAATTTCTGCAATTCGACCAGGACCGAAAGCCCGCCCACTCCCGAATCAAAGACTCCAATCGGCTTTTTGTTCATATTAATATCCGGCATTTTTTATGATTTTTTCTAATAATTGAACCGGGTAAATAGGCGGATTTTCTGCCAAGGCTTGATGAAAAAACACAGTTGAAGGCGTAAGCCCTGGGAGAGTATTTACTTCAATAACTATAATATCACCGGTGACAACTTTTACGAAAATATCTATTCTGGAATACCCACGGATGCCGAGTTTTTTGGCGATTTGTTCCACTTTATCTTTTGCTTTATTTAAATTTTTCGCAGAAATGATTTCTTTGGGCGGGGGTGTGACGTTTACTCCTGTGCCACCTTGGAATTTTTCTTCTACGCTCAATATTGCGGACTCGGCAATCGTGATGCTGGGCGACAATGCTTTTATCTTACCTTTTTCCTCAATCACCCCTACTGTCATCTCTATACAACCACTTTTGCGAGTATAAACGATCTTCCCATCTGATACTCGAAGCTTGTCCGTCTCGATAAAAGACTCAAATATAATATCAGTCGGTTCCTCCGGCATATGGATAATATTTTTTTGATTGGTAAAGGTGTTGGGCTCTGCTATTAAAACTCTATTTTTTATTAAAGAAAGATACTGAAATAAATCTTTCGAATTAAAAAGTCTGACGACCCCAGCCGAACATCCATCGCCTCGTGGTTTAGCAATTACCGTCTTAGTGTTTAGATTTTTTAAAAGCATTTTCCAATATTCACCTGCCTTTTTCTCGTTCACTATTTTAGATATATTTGAAATTGGAAAGAGAACATGTTTCGCAATACTTATGCCTTTAATATTTGCTTTTTCTATTGTCTCGCCCGTGAGCCATTTATCCATACACAATTTTGAAGCAACACTATCCGGCCCGTTGTATTTAATTTTTTTGTCAGATAAAATTTTCTGGATGGTACCATCTTCTCCGATACCACCATGCAGGGCAAGAAAAATAAATGCGTGATCGTTAACCAGATCACCAAGTTTAAGTTTGTGAGGTATAAAAAATTCCTCTGTTGTGTCGTCCGCATTAAGTGAAAGACGTAACTTAACTTTCTCAAGCAAAGAGAAGAGTTGTGCCATATCTCTTTTTGCATTTTTTGCATTTTCTACGATTTCCTCCACCGTATGATTTAAAATATAGGAATATGGCAACTTCCAAATTTCTCTATTCTCTCCTAATAAATATGGGATTGGTTTATAAACTTTAGAGCCTCGCAATTTCAGCCAGACATTCGTCCCGCTCATGAGTGAGGTTTGTTTTTCTGCTGTCTCCCCACCGAAGAGCACGGCAATATTTTTATGTTTATTTTTAATAATATTATTTTCGATAAAAGAATCAATATTGCGACGCAAAAAAGCATTATTCACAATATAGCAAAGCAGGTCTTGATGAGAAAAGCCGATGCGCGATGCTTGTTGGAAAAGAAAACTATTTTGTTCCATGCCGGAGATTGGGTTAAAGTCTGAGAACCAAATATTTCCGTCCGGCATTAGAAAACCATCAAAGCGTGCGAAATCTCGCATTCCAAAAATAGAAAAGAGCTGTTCTGATTCTATCTGTATTTTTTCGATAGTTTCATTGGTAAATCTAGGTGGACAATGATAAGTTACATGGCGAGTCGGTAAATATTTTTTGCGAAAATCAAAAAATTGGTGTTTATTGTAATCCATTTCCATTTCCGTAGGTAATATCGCAACGGGCATGTTAAATCTATTCTGTAAAATTATAACTGTAAATTCTTTACCTTCTGCGAAAGGCTCCACAACTACACGTGTATCCATACGCTTACTAAATAAGGTCTCTACGCTGTTTATTGCGTCTTTGGCACTTTCTACAGAGAACACACCAATACTCGAGCCCCCGGAGGCAGGTTTGACTATGGCTCTCTTTATCTTTTCCTGTTTCCAGAATTTATTTATTTTTTGATTTATAGACTTTTTACTATCAGTAATTTTCAGAACAATAGAATGAGGAGCATAGAAACCGAGAGAACGAATATATTCATTGGCCCTGAATTTATCGAAGGCCATTTTGCAAGATTTAGATCCCGAACCGACAAAAGGAATATCGTGTTTTTCGAGGAAACTCTGTATTTCTCCGTCTTCACCGAAGGTTCCATGAATGCATGGAAATACAATATCAGAATCTTTCAGGACAGAAACCAGACTTCTTTCGGAAAGTTTTTTTCCTGTCTTTTTTAATTTAAAATCAAAATCACTCGGCGTATTGGAATACAGCTGAGCAGTAGAAATTTTATAAGCCTTTTTCTTCTCATTAAAATAAATCGGTATGATTTCCACACCCAAACTTCCTAAGTGGTCGAGTACACTACGAGCTGAATTAAGTGATATCCCACGTTCAAAAGATGGCCCACCGCACAAAACAGCTATTTTTGTATTTTTTTGCAAAAAATGATTAACGATCATGCCTTATAGTATAGCACTTTTCAAGTCTTTTGGCACGCGAGTCAAGTTTTTGACGCCTTTTTTTGAAACTAATACCATATCCTCTATTCGTATTCCGCCCCAGCCTTTAAAATATAGCCCGGGCTCCACAGTCATCACGCAACCCACCGGAATTATATCTTTATTTTTCGGTTTAAAATTCGGCCACTCATGAATAACAGTGCCGACTCCATGCCCAAGCCCATGCTTAAAGTTATTCTTAAATTTTTTATTCAAGAAATCTCGCGCGGTTTTATCTATCACCTTACCCCGGCGTTCCCCTTTCATTATTTTTTCTATTGCGCGATTTTGCGCTTCCAGTACACTCTCGTAAATTTTCTTTTGTTTTATCCGTATTTTCTAAAAGATTTTTTAATAAAATTTACTACTTCTATTTCTGCAATATTATTCTTTAACTTTGTCAAAACATCCCCCAAAACCCGCTCGCTTATCCTTTGCGCCTTGATTATATTTGCAAGTTCCCTTTTGCTTTTTACCGCCCGAACTTCGTGAATTAATTTGACTTTTTGTTTCATTTCTGAATTTCTAAAGTAATTTTACGACGTCATGATAGGTAATCACAACCATTAGCAATATCAACAGAGCAAAACCGATTAGATTGGCGGTGTTCGCCACTTTCGGATTAAGACGCGAGCCTTTTATTTTTTCAATCAGCAAAAAGAGGAGCCGTCCGCCGTCGAGGGCCGGAAATGGAAATAAATTTATAATAGCCAGATTGATGGAAATCAGCGCGGTAAAAGACATTAAGTAAACAAAGCCAAATTGATATGCATTACCAACGATACCCACCATGCCAACAGGACCGGTAATTGAAGCCAGATTACCTTTACCTTGTATACCGTCCTCTATAAGCCTATAAAGCCCTATCGCGGTGCCTTTGGTAACAGACCAATCCAAGCGCAGTCCCTCCCAAAGTGCCGGGAAAAAAGGTAATTTAGCCGTTCCGATCATATCCATGGATATCCCCATGGTGGGCTTGTTGTCTGTTATTACTGGAGTTATTTTGGCAATATTCAAAATCGTCGTATCCGGTTTTGACCCACGAATGTATCCAATTTGTATTTCTTTATTTCTATGAGAAAATACGAAAGATTTCAAGTTCTCAGGATTAATTTCTGCAAGATAATCTTCTCCGCTTTTCACTAATTGAATTTTATCTCCAATTTTCAATCCGGCATTTTCGGCAGGTGATTTTGCTAAAACAGAAACCACAACTAGATTTATATCTCGAAGTTTTAAACCTAAAGCTTGGTTGCCAACAGATGTTGGCACACCTGACATTAATCCAAAAGAAAATAATAACCAAGCCAACAAAAAATTGGCAAACACTCCGGCAAAAAGCACGACAGCCTGCTGCCATCTTGGTTTATTAACAAAACTTCTATCTTTGTTTGGGCCATTTATGTTTTCTTCGTTGGGGTTTTCTCCAAAAATTTTCACAAAACCGCCGATGGGCAATAAATTAAAAGTGTATTCCGTCTCTCCTTTTTTCAGACCGAATAATTTCGGCGGAAAACCGAAACCGAATTCATCCACCCGGATTCCAAATTTTTTCGCCGTAAAAAAATGCCCAAATTCGTGGACCAGAACGAGAACGAGAAGAATAATTATGAAGATAATGACTGACATGAGTTTTTAACCTAGCACTTCACGCTCTTTTCTCTCAAAAATCGCTTCGAGGTTGCCATTGGTTTCATTGATAATTTTCTGCAATTCTTCTTTGGCGCGGAACATTTCGTCTTCTGTCATTTTTGTTTCTTTTTTCTTCGCTTCTATGTCTTCCAAAACCGCTTCGCGCTCTCGGCGTACGGCTATTCTCTGTTCTTCCAGTTTTTCTTTTAGAACTTTTACCAATGTTTGCCTCGTTTCAGTCGTTAATTGCGGAAAAATAACTCGGATACCCAAGTCATCGGTGGCGACCGACAACCCTAAATTTGACGCAACAATCGCTTTTTCAATACTTTTTATTTGGCTTTTGTCCCAAGGCGCAATTCGCAGTGTTTTCGGATCTTCAATGGAAATAGAAGCGACATTTTTAAGCGGAACATAAGAACCGTAAGATTCGACATTCACCCCATCCAGCACCATCGGCGATGCTCGCCCGATATTGAGTTGGCTGTATTCTTTCCCCAAAAATTCTTCCACCTTCTTCAGCGCTGTTTTAAAATTTGAAAAGTTGTATTGCATAAGGTTTATTGTAGCATAACTAATAATTTATGAAAAATCAGTAAACTTCCTGCTGATAACACTTCTCGCAAAAAATAGTTTCCGGCCTTTCGGGCGCATAGGAAGTCTCGAATTCATTTTGGCATCCTTCTTTCATGCATTTTCGGTGATAAAGTTTTGGTAAGTTAGTCTGACTTACTCTGTTTGCATGGCGACAATTAAAACATAGCTTGGGTAAAGGTAAATTGTGTTTTTTGTAGAATTGTAATTCAGAAGGAATAAACCGAAACGCAAGTGAACAATTATGCATGCACTTCCCTTCATGTTCGCAAGCTTTTATTTTCTCATTTATTACATAGTTGCGCTCATCAGGTTCGCGCCAAATATAACCTCGTTCAAGAATTTGCGTTTTTGTAAGTGGAAAATAAATATGCGCAGTTTCGTTGTAGCCAAAAGGACTTGCTTCCGTTGGGAAAAATTCTCCGTATTTGTAAACTCGTCCCTTTTTGTCTATGTACGGCATTTCATTCATTTGTTTTATAATTTTTTCACGAAGAATTTCGTATTCTTCTTTTGTATACTGCTTATTTAAAATACAGTATCGTTTCTTTTTTACACCGACACAACCAAAAAGATCCTTATTGTCTATGCACCACATGCTATATTCGATATCCTGACCCGAAACCGTTGTAAACCAGCTAAATTTTACACGAGAGCACCAACCACACATAAGAGATTCATATAAAAGTTCTGAATTCATGCCAAAATGCGTAAAATCATAAAAATGTGAATTCGTTCCTTCGCCAGGAGTTATCAGCATGCAATATTTTGAATCTTCAAGCTTAGCAGTTATATAAGAATCCTTCACATTTTTGCAATTAAAAATATAATCTCCGGATACGTTGGTGTTTTTTATTCCCCGTATATATTTTTGAGGATATTGTACCCAGAGTTTTTGTGCCTTATCCCATGCTTCTGCTATTTTTTCATTAGTAGAAGGATAAATCCCTTTGAGTTTTTCCTCGTATTCTTCTTTTGTATTGGGTTCATTAAAAATATAATATTTTTTATTTACAAGATTCACGCTACCAAAACAATCGCTACAACCCGTACAATTTTTACAGAATAATAAGTTGTAGCAATTTATACAATCTACAGAAAACAGAGTGTTATAACTTTTATGAACATTTGTGATCTCATAGCAATCTTCACATTTATGAACAAAATAAGTATCAATACAATCTTTTGAATTCGTGAGATTGCTTCCGTAGGCACAATCTTCGTCGTAATCGCTATGCGTAATCAAATAACAATTTTTTAGATAACCAACCATATTGGTATATTCCGAGTTTACTAAACTTGTATATAAACCAAATCGACTAACCGCTGGAACTTTATGCATCAGGTCGAAAAGTTGTTCCAAAAACGGTCGACTCGGGTCAAAATCAATTCCGTAATCCATTGCGTCCCAAGAATCACCCCACCAACATGTATTGCAATAAACAATGATCGGCGACTGGTCGGAATACACGGCAATGGTGCTTTCTCCGCAAAACGCGCAAATGCGTTTATGGAGAGAACGTTCATTATACCATGCCAGCCGTCTGATTAATCTACATTCCGGGCAAAAAGTCGGCGGAGGCACTTTGATTTTTTCATAAAATCCGAAATCATCCGGCTCGATCGTAAAAGAACCCTTGCAATTCTGACATTCTTTAATTTCACTTTTGTATCCCATAATTATCATTAACATCATTTTCAGACGGCCGTCTGAAAATGATGTTGTCTACATACATTATACTTTTTCCGGAATAACCAGTGCTACGGATTCCATCAAGTTTTTAGTGGAACTCCCCGGCATGCGAAGAAATTCGCGAACTTTTAGTATTTGTTCAAAACAAGATGCTAAAAAATTCTGATCGGCGTAGAACCCACCCGGTACTCCGGGAAGGGTAAAGACGGCAGAATTTTTTAGCATCTTGTTTGAATTAAAAATTTTTTGATGTAAAACGGTTTCCAGTGCATTCAGGAATTTTAGGGCTTTGGAACGTGTAGAATCCAGTGTAATAATCTCATTCCCCTCTTCATCTTCCTCTTCGGATTCAAGTAATAATTCTTTCATAAAATCAATTCTGTTTCGGAGAGACATAGCAATAAATTTTTCCGCATCTTTTATTTCTTCCCCGAAGACGGTCTTCCGGGGAATCAAATAAAATCTGGAAACAAGAGTTTTTAAGAGAGCATTGGCATCCGGCACTACAAGAAAAAAGTGAGTATTCTCGATCGGCTCTTCGAACATTTTGAGCAAAACATTTTGAGCATCGAGAGATATGCTGTTAAGGCAAATTATAAATATTTTTTTAGTCGAAGAAAAACTTTTGTCCGTGGACATAGCGCGCAAATCAAATGCTTCTTCAATTTTAAAATTATCAATTACGATATGACAAAAATCAGGATTGCCGGAAGTTTTAATGCCTAAATTTTCACAAAATTTTTTAATTTCTGGAACAATTTCACTTCGCGCGCCTTCTGTCAGATATGCGTGATGTAAATTGTCTTTATCTAAATGTTGATGGATTTGATTCATGTCATTATAAGATTTTTAAAATAGCTTCTCTCAAAAAGCAATCTATCTAGCAAAGCTTTGCTAGCGAACTGCTCGGCTCGTCAGCCTGCGCAAGGCTTTTCTCAAGAACTATTTTAAAAACCTTTTGTTTTATTTCTTGCTTAAAACTGTTTTTTTGTAAACATCCAAATGCTCTAGCGCTATACCTGTGCCTTTGACCACGCAAAAAAGAGGATCTTCAGCCATGACGGCCTTCACGCCTGTTTTGCGATAAACCAAATCGGTGAAATTCCGCAATTGGGACGAACCGCCGGTCATAATGATTCCGTGATCAATAATATCCGAAGCAAGCTCCGGAGGGGTCTCTTGCAAAACATCTTTAATCGCTTTGATAATTTGCTTCAATTCTCCGTCAATTGCTTTAACTATTTCATTGGTTCCGACTTGAGCGCTACGAGGCAATCCTTGAATAAAATCCCGGCCTTTAATCGTCACCCGAATTTCTTCCTCCAGCAAGACCGCCGCGCCGATTTTAATTTTTACTTCTTCGGCCGTCCGGTCACCGATGGCCAGATTGAAGGTTTTTTTAATATAATCGGCGATCGCCTGGTCTATTTTATTGCCGGCGCATTTTACCGAAGTGGAAGCCACAATCCCCCCGAGCGAAATAACCGCCACATCCGTGGTTCCTCCGCCGATATCAACGATCATATAACCCTTTGATTCATGAATCGGGATGCCCGCGCCGATGGCCGCCAAAATCGGCTCTTTAACCACATACGCATTTTTAGCGCCGGCCCGAATAGCTGCTTCTATCACCGCCCGTCTTTCCGTCGAGGTCACACCGGCGGGGACTGAAACCATTACGTCCGGTTTGAATAAATTAAATTTTCCCATCGCTTTGTTGATAAAATAACGGAGCATCGCTTCGGTCACCCGATAATCGGCAATCACCCCGTCTTTCATCGGACAATAGGTAATAATGTTACCGGGGGTTTTGCCGATCATGTCTTTTGCCTCAAAGCCAATCGCCAAAATCTTATTATCTTGTTCCGAAACCGCTACCACCGAAGGTTCGTTTAAAACCACCCCTTTCCCCGGCAAAAAGACTAAAGTATTGGCGGTGCCCAGATCAATGCCTAATTTTTTAGAAAAAATTCCCATTCCGTTAATATACCCCCACACCTATTTTTAATCAAGGAAATATAAATGGTCTAATGTTTTTAAGTTGAAATAGGTGTGGGGGTATAACACATTTGTGATAAAATAGAAGCATGAAAATTGTGACCGTAATTCCGCTTAAAAAGGGAGCCTGGAAGGAAAATTTGACTTATTTCTCCGCGCAAGATATTCCAAACGGAAGTATCGTGACTATCTCCTTGCGTGGCAAAAAGATTTTGGGATTGGTTATTTCTTCGGAAGATGTCTCGGCTCTCAAATCAAACATTAAAAGTATGTCTTTTAATTTAAAAAAAATAACTGAGCTAAAAGAGCGTTCCGTTTTTCTAAAAGAATATCTGGACTCTGCGATTGAAACAAGCAAATATTTTGCTGGAAGTAAAAATAACGGGATTACTGCTTTGCTTCCCGCTTCCTTGCGAGAAAATTATGACAGGATAGCTAAATTTCAAAACAGCGAGGCAAGACCTAACGTGTTAGGTCTTGCCTCGCTCAACAGATTAAAATCCGAGAAACTGCTTTTCCAAGCCCCACTCGAAGATCGCATTTCTGCCTACAAAACCTTAATTCGCGGATCTTTCGCTCTGAAAAAATCTGTTTTCATCGTCTTGCCAATTGAATATGATATAAAAAAATTTAAAGAAATACTTTCTAAAGGAATCGAGCAGTTCACTTTCGCTATCCATGGGGGATTGAGCGCAAAAAAAATTATCAAAAAATTTGAAGAAATAACAACTGCTTCTCATCCAATCCTGATACTCGGAACTGCGCCTTTTTTATCCGTTCCGCGAAATGACCTCGAGACGATAATCGTGGAACATGAAAGTTCCAGCGTTTATAAAATGATCGGGAGACCTTACTTTGATTTGCGGTTTTTTGCCGAACTTTATGCTACAAAAATTAACGCCAGGCTTATCTTCAGCGATACTCTGCTACGCTACGAAACTCTTGCCCGAGTGGAAAGGGATGGCTTGATCCCGATGCATCCGCTTTCCTATCGAATTAATTTTGCAGGAGAAATTGAAATTTTAAATAAAGAGAAAAAATTTAAAATTCTAAATGAAAAAAGCGTCAGGGAAATTAAAAATGCCATTGCCAAGAAAAAAAATGTTTTGCTCTTTGCTCTCCGAAAAGGCTTGGCTACTATGACTCTTTGCCGAAATTGCAATGACACAGTCAGTTGTGAAAAATGTGGAGCACCCTTAGTCCTCTATCTGTCGCACCAAGAAAAAAAAAGAATGTTTGTATGTAATCGATGTCAGGAAAATAAAAATGGAGATATCGTTTGCATTTCTTGCGGAAGCTGGGACTTATTGCCTCTGGGCATCGGCACCGATACTGTTTCGGAGTATGCCAAAGAAATTTTTCCCGGGACTAAAATTTTTAAATTGGACAAAGATTCAGTGAAAAATACCAAAGAGGCGGAAAAAATAATCGAGGAGTTAGAAAAAAACCCCGGTTCAATTTTAATCGGCACGGAAATGGCTTTTTTTTATTTGAAAAATAAAGTTTCACTTTCCGTCGTGGTTTCTTTTGATTCTCTTTGGAACATCCCGAATTTTAAAATGAGCGAAAAAATCATTCAAATCGTATTTTCCATCATAAGCAACACCACGGAAAAAATTATGATTCAAACTAAAAACGAAAACGATTCGGCTCTCCGCGCCATCAAAACAGAAAATTTATTATCTTTCGTGCGCGAAGAATTGGAAGACAGAGAAAAACTGGATTACCCGCCTTTCAAGCGTTTTATAAAAATCACCCACTTGGGCGATAAAGAACAAACGATCAAAGCCAAGCGAATGTTGGAAGAAATTTTTCAAGAATACAATCCGGAAATTTTCAGCGGATTCATCGCGCGCCTCAAGGGCAAATATGTCACTAACGCCCTCATCAAAATAGAGCCCGAAAAATGGTCTCTGCCGGAAATTTCCCTCCACTCCTCCATTGACGAAAATCTGCTCGCCAAACTCCTCTCTCTTCCGCCTTCCTTCGACGTATTCGTCGATCCGGAGGATTTATTGTAAATTTTAAACTAACACCACTTTCGAACGGCCGTCTAAAAATGATGTTATCTTCAGGACACAATTACCGTAAATTCCCCTCTTTGTTTATCTTTATTCTTATTAAAATATTCCAAAATCTCTGCTGGAGTTCCGGTTTTAAATTCTTCATAAATTTTCGTCAGTTCGCGGGCAATGCAAACCTTTTTATCCGGGCAAAATTTTGCAAGTGATTCAAGCGTTTTTAAAATTCTGTGCGGAGACTCATAGAACACCATTGCCCTCTTCGCATCTCTAATTTCTTTAAATAATGTTTCTCTCCCCTTTTTGTGCGGCAAAAATCCTAGAAATGTAAATTCATGCATCGGCAATCCCGAAGCGGAAAGCGCGGCAATAACAGCTGAAGGTCCCGGAATCGGAATTACCTGAACGTCAAGGACTGTCCTTGACACAAGGGATGTCAAAGACAGTCTTTGACGTTCTTTGATTTGAGACACCAGCAACGCACCCGGATCGGAAATTCCTGGCGTGCCCGCGTCTGAAACTAATGCTAAATCTTTCCCTTTTTCCAATAATTCAAAAATTTTATCGGTTTTTGCCAATTTGCTTTGCGCATGGTAGCTCATCGTCGGCTTACTTATATTATATTTATCTAAAAGTTTTTTCGTCTGTCGAGTATCTTCGCACAATATTAAATCCACACTCTTGAGTGTCTCAATAGCACGAAGAGTTATATCTCCCATATTCCCAATCGGCGTCGCAATTACATAAAACTTTGGCATTATTTTCTATATTTTCTTGTTCTCCATTTGTCCGCAATCTTTACTCGAGTGAGAGAGCGTTCCAATTCCGCTTCGAAATGTTCAAAGTCCGTGATTTCTTTATTTTCCATTTGTTTTTTTAATTCTTCAGATTTCTTTTTTGCTTCTTCTATTTTTTGCTCGGAAAGTTCCGCCACATGCTCGGCAAAATCAGCCAAAACGGCCACTTCTGTCTCCCCTTTTTCATTTTGTCGGACTTCCAAAAATCCCCCGACAACAGCCATTGGCACATGCTCGCCGTTTACAAAAGCAACCACATCTCCGGATGTCAACCCCGTGATTAAAGGAATATGGTCCGGTAAAACGGTGATTTCACCCAGGGTAGTTGGCAAAGAAACTTGGTCAACCATTTCTTCCAAAACCAAGCGCTCTGGGGTCACAATTTTAAGTTTTAGTTGTTTATTGCTCATTTTAGATAGCGCCTCGCATATAAAAATCATTCTCCGGTTTGTTGTCATGTTTGCCGTCTAAAATTTCTCTGAACGATCTAATAGTTTCTTTCAGCGGAACATACTGCCCTTTGGTGCCGGTGAATTGCTCCGCCACGAAAAACGGCTGGGAAAGAAATTTTTGAATTTTTCGCGCTCGAGCCACCAGCTCTTTATCCATTTCGGAAAGTTCTTCCATCCCCAAAATGGCAATGATGTCTTGTAAATCTTTGTAGCGCTGAAGCACGCGTTGGACTTCTCGGGCAACAGCATAGTGTTCTTGGCCAACAATATTCGGGTCAAGAATTGTAGAAGATGAATCAAGCGGATCCACCGCCGGATAAATGCCAATTTCCGTCAAAGAACGATTTAATACCACTGTCGAATCCAAGTGCGCGAAAGTCGTGGCCGGAGCCGGATCGGTTAAGTCATCCGCCGGCACATAAACCGCCTGCACTGAAGTGACCGAACCTTTATCGGTCGAAGTAATGCGTTCTTGCAATATTCCCATTTCCGTGCCAAGAGTCGGCTGATAGCCCACCGCCGAAGGAATCCGGCCAAGCAAAGCGGAAACTTCGGAGCCGGCTTGGGTAAAACGGAAAATATTATCAATGAAAAGAAGCACATCTTTTCCTTCCGCATCACGGAAATGCTCTGCCATTGTCAGAGCAGACAAACCTACCCGCAAACGCGCGCCCGGCGGTTCGTTCATTTGCCCAAAGACCATCGCTACTTTATCAATAACTTTTGATTCTTTCATTTCATGATACAGGTCATTGCCCTCGCGCGTGCGCTCGCCGACTCCGGCAAAAACAGAATAGCCTCCGTGTTCTGATGCAATATTGTGAATTAATTCTTGGATGACAACCGTCTTACCGACCCCGGCTCCGCCGAAAAGTCCCACCTTCCCGCCTTTCAAAACCGGACAAATGAGATCAATAACTTTGATGCCAGTTTCTAAAATTTCAACTTTAGTCGCCTGTACAACATATTCCGGAGCTTTGCGATGAATCGGCAATCTTTTAGCTTTTTCGACAGCTTTATCACCCGCCTGCACTGGTAAATCATCAATCGCCTCGCCCAAAACATTGAAAATGCGTCCAAGAGTAGCGGGACCTACCGGAACAGAGATAGGTGCGCCGGTATTTAGAACTTCCATTCCGCGTGAAAGACCATCAGTCGTATCCATCGCGACTGATCGAACAATTCCGCCACCTAAATGTTGTTCAACCTCAAGAATTATTTTCTTTTTATCTTTCCTCACTTCCAATGCGGTGTAAATGTCCGGTAAATTTTCTCCGAAATATACATCCACGACCGGCCCGATAATTCTCTTGATTGTCCCTGTTTTCATAATGTTTATAATAATTAATTTTTAATAGACCCCCTCTGTCCTTCGGACATCTCCCCCTTCGCAGGGGGCGAAAACTTAATTCACGCTTACCATTCCAGCGCTAATTTCAGATATTTCTCTGGTAATGTTCGCTTGTCTGGCTTTATTAAACATCAGAGTTAGATCATCAATCATTTCTCCGGAAGCCTCCGAGGCATTTTTCATTGCGACCATGCGGGAAGATTGTTCGCTGGCATTCGATTCAAGAAGTGTTTGGTAAATTTGCATCCGGGTAATTTTTTCGGCAAGAGACGAAATAAGCGTAGTAAAATCTCCTTCAAATAAATAATCTGTCTTAGTATCGTTCATTGTATTATTTATTTTTTTCTCTTTTAAGCTTTCTACTAATTCTTGGACGGTTGATTTAGAGATGGGCAAAATTTGCTTAATATTCGGTTTTTGGCTAAGAGCCGAAATGAAATCAGTATAAGCAATCAGAACTTTATCATAATGCAAAATGCTGTACTCGTCCATTACTAACTTTGAAATCGGAAGAATGTTTAAAAGAGAAATATTGTCCGGCAATTCGGTAAAACTGGCGATAATATTTTTCCCTACCCGACGCAAGGCCATATCGCCCTTTTTGCCGATAGTTATAAAATCCACATTAATATTTTCATCTCCGAGTTTTAACAAAGAAATAGTTTTTTTGATTACTTGCGCATTATATGCGCCACAAAGCCCGCGATTGGAAGTAATCAAGACCAGTAAAATATTTTTTACTTCGCGTTCCCAAAAAAGCGGGTGTATGTTTTCTTCTTTTTTATTTTCAAGATTTTTAGCGATAGAAGTAAGAATTTCCCAAGAATATCCGGCATACAAACGAGAAGCCAAGGTAGAACTTACGGCACGCTTCATTTTCGAAGCCGCCACCAATTCCATCGCTTTGGTGATTTTCTTAGTGTTTTTTACTGATTTTATTCTATTTTTTATTGCTTTGCTGTTTGACATATAATTATTTTCCCGACGCTTTCAGGTCGGGATCCCGACTTTACGTCGGGACTTTAGTTCCAGCCATTTTTGAAATCTGCAATTACTTTTTTTAATTCTTCCTCGCCTTTTTCGTCCCACATTTTCTTTTCGGTGATTTGTTTATAAAAAACTTTCGCATTGCGCTGGCTGTATTCCGCCAGTCCTTGTTCAAATTCTTTGATTTTATCAATAGCGACATCATCCATAAAACCTTTAGTCAAGGCATAAAGAGTAACCACTTGATGTTCAATTTTGACCGGCGCATATTGAAGCTGTTTCAATACTTCCACGGCTCTTTTTCCCCGCTCCAACTGATTTTTCGTAGCATCATCCAGATCGGATCCGAATTGAGCGAAAGCTTCGAGCTCTCGGAATTGCGCTAGATCTAGCTTTAAAGTTCCAGCCAC
>JBBUAS010000056.1:0-9927 GCA_038058555.1 Patescibacteria group bacterium
CTGATGTTTTTGCCATCCCATTAAAAAATTAATTAATAACGCTTATTGGTTTAATTACTTTCCCATAATTTTCTAACGGGACAGGTAAATAAATATGTCCATTTGTAGATGATATCTTGTGTATTTTCTTAAAACTTTATTAAAAGCCTTAAGGAGAAACACAGATCAACCTCTCTCCCGGACTCTTCAAGACTAGCAAATTAGCCCCAAATAGTCAATTTTTATTTCTTTTTGCCCTCTTCTTCCTTCTTGAAAGGAATTCCCAGAATTTCAAAAAAGGCGGTGCCTTCTTTTTTGTTTTTGGCCGTGGAAACCAAAGTAACAGACATGCCGAAAACGTCGCGAATATCTTCATCAGCTGTTTCCGGAAAAATTGTATGTTCTTTTATCCCAAGAGTAAGATTTCCGACATTATCCATTGCACTGCGATTAATGCCTCGGAAGTCCTTGGTGCGGGGAAGCGCTACATTGATTAATTTTTCCAAGAAAGCATACATTCTACTGCCGCGCAAGGTCACCATCGCTCCAATCGGATCTCCTTGGCGAACTTTGAAAGACGAAATGGACTGCTTGGCTCCCCTTAAGGCCGCTTTCTGTCCGGTGATTTTTGCCAAGCGGTCGGCAATCGCCTCATTCTTATTCTTGTCTTTTTTCATGGCTGTACCGGTGCCGGTATTAACCACTATTTTTTTCATTTCTGGAGCAGCCATGGCATTTTTATAATGAAACTCGCTTTTCATTTTTTCCCAGCCCGAGGCTGGTCCGCCTTTGGCGGAAAATATTTCTTTTTCTTTGACGGTTAAATGTTTCATATTTTTTAATCTACTTTTTTAACATTGGAAGCATGAATGGGCATCGCCTTATTTACCATGCTCCCTTTCTCTCCGGATTTTTTCGGACGTTGATGTTTTTTCATCATATTCAATCCTTCGACAATCACTTTATTCTCTTTCACTAAAACACGGATAATCTTGCCTTTTTTGCTTTTGTCTTTGCCAGTTATCACTATTACATTGTCTCCTTTTTTGATTTTCATATATTTTTATAACTTTTAATCTCGTAGATAGCGCTTTAGGCGCTCTAAGCGCCTAAAGCGCTATCTACTATATCACTTCTTGCGCCAAAGAAATTATTTTCTGAAATCCTTTTTCTGCCAGCTCTCTCGGAATCGGCCCAAAAACCCGGCCCGCTTTTGGATCTTTTTTCCCTTTTTCCAAAATAACCACCGCATTATCGTCAAAACGGATGTACGATCCGTCCTTCCGCCGGTAGGCGCCCCTCGTGCGCACGACGACAGCTTGGTGGACATCTTTCTTTTTCACCATTTTTCGCGGACTTGCAACCTTCACGGAAATAATTACTAGCTCGCCCAAGGTCGCATAGCGCTTTTTTGAAGAGCCTAAAATTTTAAACACCTTTCCCACGGTGCCTCCGGCATTATCTGTAATTTTCACTAAAGTTTCATTTTGAATCATAAATTTTTCTATTTACTACTATCTACTTACTACCAGAAATCTTTTATCTTTGGATATCGGCCTCGTTTCAATTATTTCTACTTTATCTCCTATTTTATATTTATTGTCCTCGTCATGCGCCTTGTATTTCTTGCTGACTTGGTAAAATTTTCCATAAAGCGGATGCTTTACGAATCTGGAAACAGAGACAACGATTGTTTTGTTCATTTTATCTGAAACCACTATCCCTTTCAAAATTTTTCTCCCGACGCTTTTAGGTCGGGACCCCGATTTTAACGTCGGGGCTTTTTGTGTGTTATTTTGCATGTTGTTTTTGGTTTATAAAAGTCAAAATTCTTGCGATTTGTTTCTTTAAGGTGGATAGTTCTTTTACATTTTTGGACTTTGAGCCTTCCGCTTTAAATCTAATCACTCTGACTTCCTCCCGCAAAAGAGCCAGTTTTTTTATGAGCTCCTCTTTTTTCATTCCTTTGAAATTTTCTTTTTTCTTTGCCATTTTTTATTGATTATGTGCTCGGCTGATAATTCTGGTTTTTAAAGGAAGTTTACTCCCCGCTTTTCGCAAGGCCTCATGAGCCACGGCCTCTTCGGCGCCATCCACTTCAAAAATAATCCGTCCCGGAAAAACATCAAAGCAATATCCCTGCGGATCTCCTTTTCCTTTTCCCATCCCTACTTCGGCGGCTTTGGCGGTATAGGGACGATCCGGAAAAATGCGAACCCAATATTTGCCGGTTTTCGTCAGGGTGCGAGAAATAACTTTTCGGGCGGATTCAATTTGGTTTGATTTCACCCGCGCCTGAGTTTCAGATTTCAGTCCATAGGAACCAAAAGCCAATCGAGTGCCACGAGTATCCGGCGACCGAGTTTTTGAATTACTGCGTCCTGTTTGCCATTTTCTAAATTTTACTTTTTTGGGAATTAACATATAATTTTATGTGGCGTTAAGCTCGTAGTTAATCTATCTTATCTTTTGCTTGTGGTCGGGATCCCGACTCCTCTCCATGTCGGGACTTGTCAGCAAAAATTTTACCGCGGTAAATCCAAACCTTAATCCCGACCACCCCGTAGGAAAGAGTCGCACGCTCGCGATGAAAATCTATGTCCGCGCGGAAAGTTTGAAGCGGGATGCTCCCGCGCTTCAATTCTTCCGTCCGGGCAATCTCCGCTCCGCCCAAGCGGCCGGAAAGCACCACTCTTGCTCCCTCTACTCCGCGAGCTTGCATAACCTTCTCAATAATTTGCTTGATTACTCGGCGATAAGGCATTCTTTTTTCCAATCCTTCGGCAATCATATAGGACACGATAGCCGCATCGGCTTCCGGATTTGAAACTTCCATAATTTCCAGTTTGAAATCTTCCGGTCTTGGAAGTTCCAAATTGTCCATTTTTTTTAAAATATCAACTTTCAGTTTTTCCGCCCCTTCGCCGTTTCGGCCGATAATCAGACCCGGACGGGAGGTACGGATAATGAAGCGGGTCGCCTTTCGGCTTCTTTCAATTTCAATGGTAGAGATATACATTCCACGCAATTTCTTTTCTAAATATTGACGGATTAAAACATCCCCCTTCAGATAAGCGACATATTTTTTCGGGTCGGCAAACCAGCGGGACTTCCAGTCTCGGAGGATTATCAATCTATGCGCATATGGGTGGACTATTTTACTCATGTTGTTTATTTTTCCCGACGCCTTTCAGGGTCGGGATCCCGACTTTACGTCGGGACTTCACTTGTAATACTTTCTCCGCTAGTAATAAATTTAAATGACTTGTGCGTTTATTTATTCTGTGCCCGCTCCCCATGGCCGCCGGCATCATTCTTTTCATCACGATCCCTTTATCTACTCGCAATTCTTTGATCAATAAATTCTCCATCTCTATGCCTTTTTGTTTGGCGTTGGCTACGGCCGAAAGCAAAAGTTTTTTAATCGGCAACCCGGCGCGCTTGGCTAAAAAATCCAGCTCGGCAATCGCTTCCGCCACATTTTTCCCTTTTATCAGTTGGGCAACTAGGCGAACTTTTCTCGGTGATTGTCTGTAATTTTTTAAAAATGCTTTCATGATTATTTTTTACTTGCCACAGCATCCGCCGCTACTGCGGTCGCAGATTTCGCTTGCGCGATTTCGGCCTCTTTCTTTTTCATTTCCAGTTCTTTCTGCATTTTTCCTCCATGTTTCATAAATTTCTTAGTCGGAGAAAATTCTCCCAGCCGGTGCCCCACCATATCTTCGGTCGCCAAAACTTCAATATGCGCCTTGCCGTTGTAAACGCCAAAAGTAAAACCAAGCATCTCCGGAGAGATGACGCAAGCGCGCTTCCAAGTCTTGATCATCGGCGTCTGCAACGGGTTTTTGCCGGCAATCTTTTTCAAGAGCTTTTCATCGACATTTAATCCTTTTTTGATTGATCTGGTCATGGTTTATTTTCGTCTAACAAACAAAACGGCTCTCATTTGAGCCTTGAATTATACTAGCAAATTGGGAAAAATTGTCAATAAAAAAAAGACGGGCGGCCCACGATGGACAGCCCGGAGACCATTGGTCTCAAAAACGATTTATGAGTGTGAGGCTACTTCCTGACGTGCCTCTTTTTGGCCGGAAGACCAAGCGCTCGACGCCGAGCGCTGACGACTGCCTTCTTCCGGCCATTGCGGATACGTGCCTTGCGACGACAACACATGCGCGAAAACCTCGAGATGAACCTACCCCCCAGCCAGCTGGGAAATACGACTTCCAAGGAGCAGATTCATTTATATCTATACCATTTATTAAAAATAATGCAAGAAAAATTGGGGAAAAGAAAAGACCCTTAAAAGGGGTTTAATTCTCCTCTTGAGGAGTACTCTCCGACCTAAGTCGGAGAGGGAGGTGGATGAATTTATCCACCCCGTCTCGCAAGCGAGCCACCCCTCAAGAGGGGAATAATTCTTTACTTACTCTTCCCTGTCTTGCGGCGGGCCTGCCCGCCAAAGCTTAAAAAATTATCTCATTACTTGGTTTTACCTGTGCGTCGGCGGGAAACAATAAATATATTCGAGTACTTTTTCGGACCGCGAGTTTTGCGTCCGCCGGTCACTTTGCCCCACATTGTTTTCGGTCTTTTAGTTCCGCGCCCTTGTCTGCCTTCTCCCCCTCCGTATGGATGGTCAACCGGGTTCATGGCTGTCCCGCGGACGGTCGGGCGGATTCCCTTCCAGCGACTGCGTCCGGCTTTGCCATAATTTTCCAAGTGATGTTCTTCGTTGGAAACAGTTCCGACTGAAGCCCAGCAATTTTCATTTATCTTGCGGATTTCCGAAGAAGGCATTTTTAAATTCGTGTATCCGTCGGCATTCGCCACCACTTGGGCGAAGATTCCCGCCGAACGGCCTATTTTGGCTCCGCCATTCTGTTTAATTTCTACGTTATAAACAAAGGTTCCAACCGGAATATTTCGGAGCGGCAGTCTGTTTCCCGCTTTTAATTCAGCTTTTTCGGAAACCAAAAAAGAATCCCCCGCCTTGACAGACTTCGGCAAAACGACATATCTTTTTTCTCCGTCTTTGTAAACTGCGAGTCCAATAAAGGCGCTTCTGTTCGGATCATATTCAACCGATCTTATTTTTGCCGGAATATCTTTTTTGTCATATAGAAAATCAACATCTCTAAAAAGACGCTTGTGCCCGCTCCCTTTATGCCTCATGGTAATACGTCCTTGGCTGTTGCGGCCGACACTGCGGCGGAAACCATAAGTAAGCGACTTAGTCGGAGTGGAAGTCGTCAAAACTCCCCGATAACTCACATGGGTCATTTGTCTTCTTGATTTACTTGTCGGTTTGTATGATTTCATAAAAATGTTCCACATGTCGGACTTGTGGCTAGCCACAAGTCCGACATGTGGTCTTTTTAAATAAATTCTATTTTATCCCCCTTTTTTAAATAAACAAAGGCTTTACGGCCTCCACCTTTTACTCCTTCTTTTCCTTTGGACATAATTATTTTTCTCGGCACCGACAAGACATTTACTTTTACCGGCTTCACTTTATAAAGAGCGAAAACAGCCTTTTTGATTTCGGTTTTGTTGGCCGACTGCATAATATCAAAAGTATAAACGTTTTGTGTTTGCGCCAAAGATGCTTTTTCGGTCACTCTTGGATTTTTAATTATGGTGGTCATTTGATTATTGCGGAGCTTTTCCAAGGCAAGGCCTAACATGTTAGGCCTTGCCTTTATTACTTATCCTCTACTTTCTAAAAATTTTACACTTTCGACCGGATTTTCTATTAAAAGATACTGGTAATTCAAAACGTCCAGTGGATTTAAATTTTTCAAAAATACTATATCTAAAATTGAAATATTTCTAAAACTTTTTTCTATTTTTTCGTTGCGCTCGTAGAGCGCGGTTAAAATTTTCGGTTTTTTTGTTTTTATATTTTTAAAATTTCCCGCTTTGATTAAATTATCTATCGTTTTTACTCCTATTTTCGTATTTATTTTTGGCATTTCCAGCGTATCCACAAAAATAATTTCCCCATCTTTTAATTTTTTGGAAAGTACCGAGAAGAGCGCTTGAGCCCGCATTTTTTTGGAAACCTTTCTCTTATAATTTTTTTCGGCAAGCGGACCATGAGTGACGCCTCCTCCCACCCAGATCGGACTGCGGGAAGATCCGTGTCGCGCTCGCCCAGTTCCCTTTTGTTTCCAAGGCTTTCTGCCCCCGCCGCGCACTTCTCCGCGGTCTTTCGTATCCGCCGTACCGGCGCGCTTGTTGCTGCGCATTCCTTCCACCACTTGATGCACCAAATCTGCCCGCCACTTGGCAGCAAAAACTTTTGCCGGAAGTTCTATTACTCCTGATTCCGTTCCTTTTTGATTGTATATTTTCGCTTTCATATTATTTGACAGATAGCGCTTTAGGCGCTCAGAGCGCCTAAAGCGCTGTTTCCCTATTTACTATCTCTACTAAAGTTCCACGCCTACCGGCAATTGCCCCTTTGACTAACATTAAATTATTCTCTTTATCCACCAAAACAACTTCTAAATTTTTCTGAGTGATGCGATCGGAGCCCATTCGGCCCGCCATGCGCATTCCCTTCGGCACATGGGTTCGCAATCCTCCGCCGATGCTTCCCGCTTCCCGTTCGGAATGCTTTTGGCCGTGAGTGCGCGGACCACCGGAAAAACCGTGACGCTTCACTACTCCCTGAAAACCCTTACCCTTGGAAATACTGGAAACTTCTATCTTGTCTCCGGGGATAAAAGTCCCGACTTCAACCACGTCACCCTCTTTCACTTCAATTTTGTCGCTTGGTTTTAATCTAAATTCCTTCAGAGTTTTATAAAAAGCTCCTTTCATGGCTCCAGCTTCAGCTTTTGTAACTCTTTCTTTTTTTTGGAGACCGAAACCAACTTGCACTGAATTATATCCGTCTTTAGTTTTTTCAAAAATTCTGGTCACCGTAATCGGCCCGGCTGAAAGTATCGTCACCGGAATAACCGCGCCGTCTTCGGAAAAATACTCCGCCATATTTTCTTTTATTCCAAGCATGAATCGCATATATTTATTTTCTAGAGCATTTTTACATCAATATCAACTCCGGAAGGAAGTGAAAGATTCGTCAAAGCCTCAACGGTCTTGGCGTTCGGATTGATGATATCAATCAATCGTTTGTGCACCCTGATTTCAAATTGTTCTCGGGTGTTTTTGTAGATAAAAGGAGAACGGTTGACGGTATATTTTTTGATTTCCGTCGGCAGGGGGACTGGACCGACAATTATGGCATCATAGCGCATGGCCGTATCAATGATCTGTTTGACTGAAGCATCCAAGATTTTGCTCTCGTAAGCGCGAACCCGAATGCGAAGCGCTACCTTGTTTTCCAGCCCAGAAGATTTCTCTTTTTTCGGAGAAACTTTTGGTATCTTTACCTTCACTACTTTAGCACCAACTGACGCCCGTTTAGAAGCAGCCTTAGGCTCTTTTGTTTTTGTATGTACTGTTGGCATTTAACTTTATTGATTTTAACCAAGAATTTTGGTAACAACTCCCGCGCCAACGGTTTTGCCTCCTTCGCGGATAGCGAATCTTTGAGCTTCCTCAAGCGCCACCGGAGTGACTAATTTAACGGTAATTTTCACGGTGTCGCCAGGCATTACCATTTCTGTGCCTTCCGCTAAGGTCACATCGCCCGTCACATCAGTCGTGCGGATATAAAACTGCGGTTTGTAACCTTTGAAGAACGGGGTGTGGCGTCCGCCTTCTTCCTTTTTCAAAACATAAATTTCGCAAGTGAAATTATCGTGCGGAGTGACCGTTCCCGGCTTGGCTAAAACTTGTCCGCGGGTAATATCTTCTTTCTTTAATCCTCGAAGAAGCACGCCGGCATTGTCGCCCGCCATTCCCTCTTGGAGATTTTTGTTGAACATTTCAATTCCGGTCACGACTGTTTTTTGGGTAGGCTTGATTCCGACCACTTCCACTTCCTCGCCCACTTTTACCAACCCTCTTTCAATTTTTCCGGTGACCACTGTTCCGCGGCCTTCAATGGAGAAAATATCTTCAACCGGCATCAAGAAAGGTTTCTTGATGTCTCGTTCCGGAATCGGAATATAAGTATCGAGAGCTTCCACTAATTCCAAAACTTTTTTGGCCCATTCGTCGTCGAGAGATTTCGCTTCCAGGCCTTTCAGAGCGGAGCCGCGAATAACCGGAGCGCCGGCGCCGTCAAAACCTTGCTTGGTCAAAAGTTCGCGAATTTCTTCTTCGACGAGGTCAATCATGTCCTTGTCGTCAACCATATCGCACTTATTCAAGAAAACAATCATCCGAGGCACTCCGACTTGCTTCGCAAGAAGGACATGTTCGCGAGTCTGGGGCATCGCGCCATCAGTCGCCGCCACTACCAAAATAGCGCCGTCCATCTGAGCGGCACCCGTAATCATGTTCTTGATGTAATCGGCGTGTCCCGGAGCATCGATGTGCGCATAGTGGCGGGCATCGGTTGCGTACTCGTTGTGAGAAATGTTAATCGTAATTCCTCGCGCTTTTTCCTCGGGAGCGTTGTCAATTTGATCAACTCCGCGAAGACGCACGGTCTTTCCGGCCATATTTAACACATGCAAAATCGCCGCGGTCAAAGTGGTCTTCCCATGGTCCACATGACCGATGGTGCCGACATTAATGTGCGGCTTATCTCTCTTAAATTCTTCTGCCATAATATTTTTTGGGCTAATAAGTAAGACTTAATGTACGAGAACCCCCCTGTCCGCCTCTGGAGGAAGTCACTAAGGCCTAATTACCAACAAAATTAAAAAAACCATAATAAAAACTGCCAAAAGTGCAGTTGTCAATATAGTAGCAAACTACAAAATATTGTCAAACTTGCTCACCAACCTTTTCCCCATTATTTTTGTATTTCCTGGCCATTGCTTCTCTCTCATTTTTTAGTTCTCGAATACCAATATCGCCAGTCGCTTTTTTTACTTCTTCATCATTGCCCTCAAGCATGTGTCGAATAATGTTTCCTTTCCCCAATTTTGCAAATTCAGAAGAAAATGAAGCGGATATTCCATGAGGACCATGGCTGAGAGAAAACCAAGAATGTGGTATTTCTTTTTTTTGTTCTTGTTTTATTATTGGAATATTTGATTCTTTTTCCATGCTCATGTTAAAAGATTGTTAAACCCGCATACTTATATTTTAGGCAGGGCGCTCCTGTATCGGTTCGGGAGGTTTCTTAAGTTCGCGGGATATCTCCTTAACTGCTTCGGAGAGCGTAGCCAAAGAAACAGGTTTTGGTAGAAATACGCCATCTAGACTTAGAACTCCCGGTTCGAGTGTTCCATCCACATCACTTGAATTTAAAATGACCTTTATGCTCTTTGTATGTTCAAAAAGAGCATCTTCACGAATCCGCTTAAGCGCTTCTATTCCTTTCACTTTGGGCATAGTGTTGTCGGTAATAATAAGATCATAATTTTTCGCCTTGTCAGCTAGTTCATTTAGTAGCGCTTCTCCATCCTTGACTAATGTCACAATGCAACCCATCCCTGTTAGAACTCTAATAAAAAAACCCGAGAGAGCATCATTATCCTCGGCTAAAAGTATATTCATACTCACTTTTTCCCTGTTCTCACGCCCCTCGGGAGGCACTGCCGGCTCATCTCTTCTTCTATCTTCAAATAAATTATTCATAAAAACTTATTATAAACAATGTTATCTATATTTCCTAATCTCCTCGCAAAGTTTTTGGGCCTCAAATTTCGGATTTTCGGAAAAAATAATACTGCGGGAAGAGTTTATGATAAGACCAAGTTTTTCTTTATTAAGCCCGGCCCTCATCACTTCCTCCACACTTCCGCCTTGCGTTCCAACACCCGGCACTAGAAATTTCATGTCGCCGACCAATGCGCTGATTTTTTTCATCTCTTCCGGATAAGTCGTGCCCACCACGAGCATGCAATTTTTATTTTT
>JBBUAS010000057.1:0-5184 GCA_038058555.1 Patescibacteria group bacterium
AGCGTCCTCTTGAGTGCTGTAAGGGAGTCCCCCTACATATAGCTTTGTAGCCATACTATTACTTCTTCCTTTTTTCCTAAAAAGGACAAAAAACTATTGATAAAACGTAGAAACTCTATTTCGCTAAATGAGACCCTACATTTGAGAGTATAGCATATTAAAAATGGGAAGCAATTAAAGTGACAACACCTCAACTAAGTTTTTAGCTTTTTTTATTAATAACTTATCAAAATGTTGGAATCTAGAATATACATAAGGTTGCTATTATGCTGATTTTTTTGACCCAATTTTGTACTGTCTTTTTAGTCTAACTTCCCATTCTTTGCGTATTTTTCTTTGCCAAGCCACAGGCGAAATTTTTAACTTACCTTTCAATATTCCGTAGCTTCTTTCAAGTATTTTAAACGCGGAATCAGACCTTCCTATAAGCTTGTTTAGGTTTCTCTCGTAATCTATTGTTTTCGTTTGGTTTTTTAATACTGAACCATTCATACGCTCAATTGTATCAAACCTGATTTTTTATGCAAATTACTCCTCATCTCCCACAGCTCCAGACTCTATGTCGGCAATGATGCTTCCGATATCTCCTTCCATAATTTTCGGCAAATTGTGCCAGGATTTTTTGATACGATGGTCTGTCACGCGGTCTTGCGAGTAGTTATAGGTGCGGATTTTTTCCGAACGGTCGCTAGTACCGATTTGACCCTTCCTGATGCCTGCGTGCTTGCTCGCTTCTTTTTCTTCTTCCAGCTGTTGTAATTTCGCCGTCAAAATCATCATCGCTTTTTCACGGTTGGCAAGTTGGCTTCGCTCATTGGTGGAGCGCACATCAAGTCCTGTCGGCTTGTGAATAATCCGCACCGCCGTCTCGACTTTATTCACATTTTGTCCGCCTTTACCGCCGGAACGGGAATATTCCATTTCAAAATCCGCCGGATTTATTTGAAAATTTATTTTTTTGCGAATGGGAAGCACTGCTACCGAAGCCGTCGAGGTATGCACTCGGCCGTTTTTTTCCGTGGCCGGAATTCTCTGCACCCGATGCACGCCCGTTTCATAGCGCATTTTTTTAAAAACATCTTTCCCCTTGATTTCAAAACTCGCTTCTTTATAACCATTCAAATCGCTTTTGGATTCGTAATTAACCCGCCACTGCCAGCCTTGCGATTCGGCGAATTTTTCATACATATGCGCCAGCTCCCAAGCGAAAAGCGAAGCCTCGTCCCCGCCGGCTCCTGCCCGCACTTCCAGCACTATTTCATTTGGAAATTCTTCTGTTCCCAATTCTTTTGTTTCCCCATTTTCTTGACTTTTTTTCCATTCTTGCCAATCCATATGATAAGCTAATTCCCGTGAATAATTTTTATGCGGAGTTGGCGCAAATTTTTTAACTCCGAGGGTCCCACTCGGTACTCCGAGAAGGGCGCAGGAGGAAAAAATTTGCGCCAACGGAGCTGTTTACTTCTTCGCTTTCGCTTTACTGGTAGCGACCGCTCGTTTTTTAAAACGTTCCACCCGTCCGGCCGTGTCCATAATTTTTTCATTACCAGTATAGAAAGGATGACATTGACTGCAAATTTCCATTTTTATTTCAGGCATAGTGGACCCAACTTCAAAAATCGCTCCGCAAGCGCAAATTGCTTTGGTCTTTAAATTATATTTCGGATGGATATCTTTCTTCACAATTTAAGAAGATTATCACAACTTTAGCTTGAAAGCAAATCGATATCCGTTTGAATGCTAATAGCTTTTTTCATCACTCCGTCGCCATAAAATGCATTCTTTTTTAGTTTCCAACCACTCCCGGCATAATATTTCAAGGCCGCGGTTCGCTCCGCTGTATATCCGCCATTATCCGCGCCCAATTCTCCTAAATAAATAGCCGAAGCAAAAAAAGCATGCCGAGGCTCCCACGGATTAGGCATTCCGCTGATACCTAAAGCGCTCGCAACTTTTGTCGCATAAAGTTCCCAAGTTGAAGGAATAAATTGAGAAGGACCCATCGCTCCGCCCCAGCCGCCATTCCAAGGACAAGAAACAGGCATAGAATAAGGGTTCAGTCCCAAGGCTGAAGTAATCCGTTCAAAAGGCCCTTGGTCCCGGTCCGGTTTCATAACCGCTTTCCAGTTTTTGGACGGCGGATCTTCCGGACGATTACAAGTGCCGATATTAGCCCCCAAGTTCGTTTCCTGAGTAATTATCGCCAACAAGAAAGCCGGACGAACACCTGTTTTTGCCTGCGCTTCTTTGGCGTATTCCAGAGCGGTGCCAAAGGGTATTGCTTTGGTGTCACGAAGCTGGAAGAGAGCATTGCGGATTTTATCAGCTCTAGCTTTTTTTTCGGCCGCCAATTTTTGATATTCCTGTTCTTTTTCTTTGGAAATAGCTAAAAGTTTTTTCTTCTCAGCTTCGGATTGCGCCACTTTTTTCTGAGCATTTTCCAATTCGACTTTCGCATCTGTTTCTGCGTTTTGTTTTTTTTCCAGGTCTTTTTTTGCAACTTCGTTTTCTACTTTTACACCCCTGATAATATCCACCGAGGCTTTGACTGCTTGTTTAATGGAAGCATAAGATTCTAAATCACTATAAAAATTTGAGATGCTGTCATCGGAAAGAATCAAGTGCACAATATTTTCTTCGTCGAATTCATTCGTATTTCGCAAAAGCTGAGCCAAGGATTCATGTTCCCGGTCAATTTTTTCCGAAAGTGATTCGATGGTATTCGCTTTTTCTTTAATGTCTACTTTCAATTGAGCAATTACGAGCGCCCGTGCTTTGATTTTCGTTTTTAGAGCATTAATTTGACTAGTCAGATAAGCAACATCTCCTTTAAGCGTGCCGGTTTGTTTTTGCTGTTCTTTCTGTTTATTCAATAAATCCGTGAGTTGAGCCTCAATTTGACTCAATTCACTTCGACAGTAATCTTTATCTGCTTGACTGGAAGAAATGGTCAAGGTCAGACAGTCATAATCAGCGCGCGCTTTTGGCGCCGAAAAAAATAAACCGAAAACAAAAAATAACAAAATAAAAACTATGGTTCTTTTTCCCATAGTTTCCATTATAACATACTTCTATAACATACTTCCGCCCCTACGGCGGATCGCCGACGAGGCGATTATTTTTTCTCAGGTTTTTCTTTCCCGACGCTCTCCGACGCTCCGATCGGAGAGGTCGGGACTCCGACCCCTTCGGGCGTCGGAGCCTCCTCTTTCTTCCCTTTCTTCTCTACTTCAATGGCCGACAAGTCAACCGGTGCGACAACTTCTTCTTTTTCTTCCACTTGTTCAACGATAGAAGCCACGATATCGGAAGGATTTGTAACAATAATAACTCCAGCCGGAAGTCTGATGTCCGAAACAAAAACTTGATCTTTAAGTGTTTCTAATTTAGAAATATCGGCAATCAGATTGTGTGGCAAATCTGCCGGCAAGGCTTCAATTTCAACTTCATGAAGAACTTTGACCAGATTTCCGATTCCGCTCTTGACTGCATTGGATATGCCTTCGAAGATCATCGGCACTTTAACGCGTATTCTCTTTTTCATATCAATCGCCAAAAAGTCCACATGAATCGGTTCGCTCGTCACCGGATCAACTTGCACTTCATGGATAAGCGCATCGATCTCTTTCTCTCCCATTCCAATTTTGACCGCTGAAGATTCTCCCGCTTCGCGCCAGACTTTTTTAAATTGCGCAATGGAAACAGAAATAGAAGTCGTATCCTGCCCTACTCCGTAAAAAACAGCCGGGATTTCTCCTGCTTGCCGCAGAGCATCTACTTTTTCGCCTGCTTCTCTCTTTTTAGCTTTGATTACAAACATAAGGATGATTATACCCCCACATCTATTAAAAGTCAAAGAAATACATAATGGGTGTCAAGATATGCACGAAAAAATTCAGAAAGCAATTTCAGCTTGCATGTCTTGCGTCGTGCTCCACGGCTACATGTAAAGCAATATATTCTTTCGTTCCGCCTTGATTTTGAGTTGCGACTTTTTTGCCGGGATTAAAAATATTTTTAGGATCAAAAATTTTTTTAATTTCCGCAAAAATTTCAATTATTCTGTCTCCATACATTTTTCGCAAATAGGGCGTGCGAATCAGTCCGTCGTTGTGTTCGGCATCAATGGAGCCATGATATCTGATTACCAGATCATAAACTTTCTCTCCGAGTTCCATTATTATTTTCGTCGTGTCGGGAGATTTGAAATCCATCAGGGGAATAATATGAAAATTCCCGTCTCCGGCATGGCCGGCCAAAGTATAAGTCAAATTATATTTATTTAAAATACCATTCAGCTCCGGCAGAAATTTTGGCAGAAATTCCGGACGCACAATAATGTCGTCGATAAACGGAGCGGTCCGCATGCCTTTCACATGTTTGCGCAACAAAGCAAAACTCTCTCGTCTGATATCCCAATATTTTCCGGCTTCCGCTTGCGATTTAGTAATATGAACTTTCAAATCTTTCCAGCCCAAGGCTGGTCCGCCTCTGGCGGAAATTTTTTCCACCAACTTTATGCATTTATTATTCACTTCCTTTTCGTCCTCTCCGGCAAATTCCGCCAGAATAATTAATTTCGGAAAACCTCCAGTCAGCATCATTTTAAGCTCCGGCAAAAAAGACCACATAAATTTTATCATTCCGATAAAACCTTTATGCTTTAAAAAATCCGGAAAAAATCTGACGGCTAATTTCATCGTCTTGTCATCGTAGGTCTCCAGCGTTTCTGGATTTTGCGTCAGAATTTCATCCACCAAGCGCCCAAGCAGTCCCATGTCATTTATAAAGATAACCACTAGTTTTGAATGTTTATTGTCTGGTATCAATTTAAAAGTAATTTCTGTCACGATTCCCAAGGTCCCCTGCGAACCGACAAGCAATTTATTCAAATCAAAAATATTATTCTGGATTACATTCCATATGTAGTAACCAGCCGAGTTTTTGTGTACTTTTGGTTTGGCTTGTTTTATTTCCTCTTCATTTTCTTTTATTAAATTAAAAACTTTTTTGTAAATCCCCTCTTGTTTAGAAATTTCACTTACGGAAAATGGTTTTACAATTCTTTCCTCCCCTTCGGACAAAACAACCTTTGCAGACAAAATATAATCTTCAGTTTTCACAGATTTAAAAGTTCTTTCTCCGGCTGAATTATTGCCAAACATTCCGCCCACTGCATTGATG
>JBBUAS010000058.1:0-2904 GCA_038058555.1 Patescibacteria group bacterium
CAAAAGTAAAAAGCGAGTGGTTTGGCCGGACCATTATCCATTCAAAAAAAAGATTCACTTACGAAGAAGCGGAAGAATCAATCAAGATCGCCTCATCGGCGATCCGCCGAAAAGGCGGAAATCTTAGCAACCCTTTTCAAGAAGCATTATCAGTTCTTAACAATTTGGCAAAAAAGCTCACAAAGGAAAGGTTTGAAAAGGGCGCCATTTCCTTAGATCAAGAAGAGGTAAAATTCGTACTCGATTCCAAAGGCACACCGATCAAAGTGATAAAAAAAGAGCGTGGCGACTCAAATCGTCTGATTGAAGAATTTATGCTTTTGGCGAATAAAAAAGTGGCCGAAGTTTTATCACCGAAATCGCCTCATCGGCGATCCGCCGATGAGGAGGAAAACAACGTATCCATTTATCGAGTGCACGATTTGCCAAGTAAAGAAAAAATGACTGATCTTGCATTCTTTTTGCGAAGCTTGGGACATAAGATTAATCTGCAAAATGGAGTTATCTCAACTCATGAAATAAATGCATTGTTGAAAAAGCTGGAAGGCAAGAACGAAGCAGATACGGTGCATCGGGCGGTCATCCGCTCGATGGCCAAAGCAATTTATTCCACCAAAAATATCGGACATTACGGGCTGGCTTTTGAATACTACACTCATTTCACTTCTCCCATCAGGCGCTATCCGGATATTATGGTGCATAGACTGCTGGATGGTTATCTGACAAATAAATCGCCTCATCGGCGATCCGCCGGAGAGGCGGAAAAAATAAAAAAGGGAAATCTGCAGGCGAAGTGGGCAGAATATGAAAACATCGCCAGAATTGCCTCTGAACAAGAAAAACGCGCCTCGGAGGCAGAACGCGCTTCCATCAAATATAAACAAGTGGAATATATGTCGGCTCGTTTAGGGAAAAGTTTTGAAGGAATAATCAGCGGACTAAATGAATGGGGCATGTATGTGGAAGAAATAGAAACAAAATGCGAAGGTTTGGTAAGAGTTCGAGATATGCAAGATGATTTTTATATTTTTAATGAGAAAAAATTAGAATTGGTCGGACAGAAAAGGAAGAAACGATATCGCTTAGGCGACCAGGTTAAAATAAAAGTGAGAACCGCAGATCTGGAAAGAAAGACGATTGATTATATATTGGTATGAAAAGATTTTTTTTGATATTTATCATTATTGCTTTGTGTTTTTTCGCGCCTCTTCTAACTAAGGCTGGAACAAAACTTCAATATTTTTACGCAAATAAAAATACAAACGGACAGCCGAAAGTTTCCGCTAAAGCCTTTTTGGTCGGTGATTTAAATACCGGAGAAGTTATCGTGGCAAAAAATCAAGAGGCTAAATTTCCAATGGCTTCTCTTTCCAAATTAATGACCGCCTTGATCGCAAAAGAAATAATGGCTCCGGATGATCTGACCAAAATAAACAAAACAGTTTTAGCCACTTCCGGGAAAAACGGTGGATTAAAATTGGGAGAAAAAATAAAAATTTCCGATTTGCTCTATCCTCTTCTTCTAGAATCAAGCAACGATGCGGCCGAGGCTCTGGCTCTTCATTTTGGAAGAGAGAGTTTCATTTCGAAAATGAATGAAACGGCAAAAGGTTTAAAAATGTTCGGAACCGTATATGAAGATCCGAGCGGGCTTTCTGTTAATAATCAATCCACTGCTTCCGATATATTTAAACTGGCAGGATACTTGGTAAAGCAACAGCCGGATTTGCTTCAGATTACCACGAAGCGAAGTTACTCCAATAAAAAACATTCTTGGTCGAACATCAGCCAGTTTTTAGGCAAAGAGGGTTATTTGGGAGGAAAAAGCGGATATACTGATGAAGCAAAACAAACAGCTGTTTCTCTTTTTTCTTTGCCTCTCGGAGAATCCGGTTATCGTCCGATTGCCATTACCTTGCTCCAAAGTTCCGATCGTCGAAAAGATATGGAGAATATTTTAAAATATTTAAAGAAAAATATATATTACGGAGGCCTTGCCGATGCAAATACTAACTGGGTGGAAGAGAAAATCGGGATGCCGAATATCAAAGATCCGGATTTTGTCACTCTGGCTTTCGCTGGCGACATAATGCTTGATCGCGGAGTCAGAAACTCAGTCGTCAGAAATTTCAACAATGATTACTCTGCGCTTTGGGGGAAATCAAAAGAACTATCGGAATTATTAAAAAAATCGGACATTGTTTTTGCGAATCTGGAAGGGACTGCTTCTGATCAGGGTATTGATCAGAAAAATTTATATTCTTTCAGAATGGATCCGTCAGTAATCCCGGCGCTCAAAGGCACAGGCATGAGTATTCTGTCAGTGGCCAATAACCATGTCGGGGACTGGGGCCGTCTGGCTTATATCGATACCTTGGCGCGCCTGAAAGAAAATGAAATATTTTACACTGGCGGAGGGAACAGCAAAACAGAAGCCGAAACTCCGGCGATCATTGAAAAATATGGAATGAAAATCGGTTTCCTTGGTTTCTCCGATAAGGGACCGAACTCAATGGAGGCAGAGGCAGATAAAGCGGGCATCCTTCTGGTTAATGATCCAAACTTTGATGAAATAATAAAAAGTGCCTCCAAGCAAGTTGATTATTTAGTGGTATCATTTCATTTCGGCGAAGAATACAAAACAAAACATAACGCCCGACAAGAATATTTAGCGCATCGGGCGGTAAACGATGGGGCAAAAATAGTGGTAGGCCATCACCCGCATGTGATTGAAGATACGGAAGTTTATAACCCAAAAGATTGCACTCAAGGTTCATGCGTGGGTTTTATTGCTTACTCGCTCGGTAACTTTATTTTTGATCAATCCTGGAGCAAGCCGACCATGCAAGGCATGCTTTTGGAAATAAAATTACTCCTCGGAACAGAGCAGAATATCTTGCTGGC
>JBBUAS010000059.1:0-4288 GCA_038058555.1 Patescibacteria group bacterium
CGTCCAAATTTCAATAATTTTTTGGTACCTTTCGTCCAGGGAGAGAAGACCTTCGCTCCATTGCGAGATGATATCTTCTTCCAGTTTCTTTCCTGCTTCTATGATTTTTTTCTTTTCGACGGGAACTTTAACATTATCCAACCCCCAAGTAGTGCCGGAAACTGTGGAATATTTAAACCCGAATTCTTTAATTTTGTCCAAAATAGGAGGAGTACTGTCCACGCCAAAATGAACAATCAGCTCATCCAAGAGCGCAATCAATCTGTCTTGGGTCATTTCGTCATTCACATAAGTGAAATCAGTCGGTAAAATACTATTGAAAAGAAGTTTCCCGACAGAGGTTTCAAAAATTCCTCCGTCAAATTTTCTGTATTTATGCGAATCAGTGGCAAGCACTTTTATTTTGGCCCGGAGAGTTACAATCCCATAATCATAAGCAGTAATAGCGGAGTTAGGACTTGAAAAATATTTATTTTCGCCCTCTTCCCCGTCCACCATTTTAGTCATCCAATAACTTCCGAGCACCATATCCATGCGGGGATTTACAATCGGCTCGCCGTTTTGAGGTTTTAGCAGGTTCTTGTTTGCCGCCATTAATTCTTTAGCTTCCCACTGCGCTTCTTCCAGAAGCGGGACATACACCGCCATTTGGTCTCCATCGAAGTCGGCGTTGAAAGCCTGACAAACAAGCGGATGTATTTGAATGGCGTTTCCTTCAACCAGAATCGGATTAAAAGCTTGAATCCCCAAGCGATGCAAGGTCGGCGCTCGGTTTAAAAGCACGTATTTGCCTTCAATAACTTCTTCCAGCATTGCCCAGACAATTCCTTCGCGTTCTTCAATCAATTTATTGGCTCCACGAATGTTAAATGCAAGCTCGGCCTGTAAAATTTTAGAAATTACGAAGGGCCGGAAAAGTTCCAAGGCCATATGTTTGGGCAAACCGCACTGATTCAATTTAAGCTGAGGGCCGACAACGATAACGCTCCGGCCCGAATAGTCCACCCGTTTTCCAAGCAAATTTTGGCGGAAAAGGCCTTGTTTGGATTTTAGATTATCCGAGAGAGACTTCAACGGGCGTTTTTGGGATTGGCTCATGGCCGCCGAGTCATTTTGTTTGGCAATCGAGTTGTCGATAAGCGCGTCGACTGCTTCCTGGATAATTCTTTTTTCATTCCGCAAAATTACGTCCGGGGCATTGATTTCTTTCAGTTTCTTCAAACGATTATTTCTGTTGATGACGCGACGATAGAGGTCGTTCAAATCGGAGGTGGCATGCCTCCCTCCGTCAAGAGCCACCATCGGGCGAAGCACCGGCGGAATAACCGGAATTACGGTTAGAAACATCCATTCCGGCCGGATGCCGGCATAGGTCATCGCTCGAATCAGAGAAAGTCTTTTTTGTAATTTCTCTTTTTCCGCCGCGCTGGACTTTTCCAGCATCTTTTCCGTCAGATGTTTCAGTTTATTCAAATCAAGATTTTTAAAAATAGAATAAATGGCTTCGGCGCCGATATTGGCCTCAAAACAAGTCCCGTATTTTAGAGAGTAATGATGGAAGGAAATTTCATTCAGAACTTTCCCTTCGTAAATTTCTCCGATTTCTTTTTTAGTAATCGAGAGCAAAGTCTTCAGTTTCTCGCGAGTTTCATCATCAGACGAATTTTTCAACTTAGTTTTATATTCTTTGTCGAGCCCGGAGAGAATACTTTCTTTTTCTTCTTCATGAACTTTGGTAATGATATAACCGGCAAAATAGATAACTTTTTCGAGATCCGAAACAGAAATATTGAGAAGGATGCTCATCCGGGACGGCACTCCGCGCAAAAACCAAATATGAGAAACCGGAGTGGAGAGTTCAATGTGTCCCATTCTCTCCCGGCGCACGATTGAACGAGTCACTTCCACCCCGCATTTCTCGCAGATGATATCTTTGTAGCGAATTCGGCGATATTTCCCGCAATAACACTCATAGTCTTTTTCCGGTCCAAAGATCTTTTCATCAAAGAGGCCTCCGCGTTCGCTCCGGCCGGTACGATAATTTATCGTTTCCGGTTTGGTCACTTCTCCAAAAGACCATTCTTTTATCTGTTCCGGGGATGCCAGCCGGAGCGCGATGCGATTAAATTCAGTTGTGTTTAAGGTTTTCATATGTTTTTTTCTGAGATAGTGCTTTAGGCACTCAGAGTGCCTAAAGCACTATCTCTTTTTTATTTATCTCCGATTTTTTTTAAATCGACATCCAGAGCCAAGCCTCGCAAATAATTCAAAAGCACATTAAAGGAAGCGGGAGAATTGGGCGGTCTGATTGTTTCATTCTTAATAATAGAATCAAAAGTTTGAGATCGGCCAAGTATATCATCGGACTTAATGGTAAGCATTTCACGCAAAGTATAAGCGGCTCCATAGCCTTCGAGCGCCCAGACTTCCATTTCTCCGAATCTTTGTCCCCCGCCTTGAGCTTTTCCGCCAAGAGGCTGCTGAGTGATGAGCGAATAAGGTCCGATGGAACGCATATGGATTTTGTCTTCCACCATGTGGTGAAGCTTCAGCATATACATATAACCCACCGCCACATCCTGCTTGAAAGCCTCTCCGTTTCGTCCGTCAAAAAGTTTTAATTTGCCGTTTTCCGGAAGTCCGGCTTTTTTTAACTCTTCTTTTATTTCTTCATGACGCGCACCCAAAAACGGCGGAACGATTGCTTGATAACCAAGACTGTTGGCCGCCATTCCTAAATGCATCTCTAAAATTTGTCCCAAATTCATACGGGAAGGAACACCCAGGGGCGAGAGAATGATGTCCACCGGTGTGCCATCTTCGGTAAAAGGCATATCTTCTTCCGGAAGAATGGTTGAGATGACTCCTTTGTTTCCGTGCCGGCCGGAGAGCTTGTCGCCAACTGAAATATTTCTGATCTGCGCCACCTCAATCACGATTTTCTTTATGATCCCGGCCTCCAGCGTATGCCCTAAATCACGAGAGAAAATTTTTACGCCGATAATCCGTCCGCGCTTGCCGTGTTCTACCCGCAGGGATGTATCCTTTACATCGCGGGCTTTCTCGGCAAAAATAGAACGGAGAAGCCGTTCTTCCGGAGTAAGCTCCGTCTCCCCTTTCGGAGTAATTTTGCCTACCAAAATATCATTTTCCCGCACTTCGGCTCCGATGCGCACAATCCCGTCTTCATCCAAATCTTTTAATTTAAGTTCTCCGACATTCGGGATATCCCGAGTGGTAATTTCGGGTCCTAGCTTGGTATCCCGGACCACACAAGTAAATTCTTCGACATAAACAGAAGTGAATTTGCTCTTTTTTACCAGACGCTCAGAAATAATAATCGCATCTTCGTAAGTTGATCCGGACCAGGACAAAAAAGCGACAAAAATATTTTGTCCGAGTGAAATTTGCCCATTCACAGTACTTGAAGTATCTGCCAGCACATCACCCTTCTTTACCCTATCACCTACATTCACGAGTGGCCGTTGGTGAAAAACGGCAAAATTGTTATTCCTTAAAAAATTAATGAGCTGATAAGTTGTTTCTTTTTTTCCCTTAATAACTATTTTTTTCGCATCCAAATAAGAAACGACGCCATCTTCGGAACAAATAACCAGCCTGCCCGAATCTCGTGAAGCAAGTTCTTCTACGCCTGTTGCCACAAGCGGCGCTTCCGGCAAGACGCAAGGCACGGCTTGTTTCTGCATGTTTGATCCCATCAGGGCGCGGTTAGCATTGTTATGTTCCAAAAATGGAATCATGGAAGTAGCGATAGAAAAAGCCTGATTGGTGGCCACATCAATAAAATCAACCTGGTCGCGGGAAACCGTCCCCGGTTCTGTTTTAATTCTGGCTTCCACTTTTTCTTCAGTTATCTTTCCGTCCTCATCATAAGGGATTCCGGCATGCGCAATGTTATATTTTTCTTCTTCAAGCGCGTTCAAATAAACTATTTCGCCGGTAATTTTCCCCTTAGAGACTTTGACATAAGGAGTTTCAATGATTCCAAAATCATTTATTTTCGCGTAAGTGGAAAGGTGCAGGATAAGTCCGATGTTGGGCCCCTCCGGAGTATGAATCGGGCAAACTCGTCCATAATGTGAAGGATGAACGTCGCGCACTTCTAGTCCGGCCCGCTCCCGCGTGAGACCTCCGGGTCCCAAAGCAGAGAGGGTGCGCAAATGTTCTATCTCGTAAAGCACATTCTCTTGCGCCATAAATTGGGAAAGCTGGTTAGTGGTAAAAAATTCTTTAATCCGGGCCTGGAGAGGGCGTTGATTGATGATTT
>JBBUAS010000060.1:0-3704 GCA_038058555.1 Patescibacteria group bacterium
TTTTTTACTATTTTTTCAATTTCCTTGACTTGCTTTGTGCAATGTATAGTTATAATAAATTCTTTGGGTTCAAATCCTTTAATGTTTATATTTTTATTTGTTGCTTTTTTTAATTTTTGAAACACGTTCTGTAAATTTTTAAAACTGTTGATGTGTTGAAAGATTTTCCCTTTATCCCAAGTAGCGCTGCCATTTTCATAGGTAAGGCTCACAATAGGCTAAACCTCCCGAAACATCTCCTGAAGCATATACAGCCCTCGGCCGGAACTGATGTTGATCAAAAAACCCATTTTATGAAGTTCCCTTATTTGTTCTATTTGTTTTTCATTAATCACCTTGGTTTGCAAAGTGGTAGTATTCCCTACTTGTTTTATTTTAGTCCCTCTAGGAACAAGCACCCCATCAACATCAAAAACAATCATTTTAATTTTATTAATTTCTGCTTTGGAAATTTGATTCAGAGGTTTCATATCATTTTTTTTGCACTTTTTTTACCAATGCAGAAGAACTTTGCACCTTTCCGCCCTGACCGACATCATTCACTATTGTACAACCTATTTCATTACAAACCAAGACTTCGGGAGTCGGAATATTCCCCTGATGACGATCTCCTCCTTTGGCAAAAATATGCGGACGAACAATCCGCAAATCTTTGCTAATACTTATATCTTTCGTATTTTTTTTATGACTGCTTAAAATAACCCGATCCACTGCCTGAAAGGCTTCAATAATTTCTTTACGCTCGTGTTCCGGCATAAAAACATAACCTTTTTTTAACTTGAGCCAGTGGTCATTATTGATAACCACCACCAGTTCATCCCCCAATTTTTTCGCCTCATTGAAAAGCCGAACATGGCCAATATGTACCGGATCGAATCCCCCGCTCACCATGACCACTTTTTTTTGTTTTTTCGGAGAAAATTTTTGGCTCATGTAATAATATTATAACACAAAACCCCTTAACCTAGGTCAAGGGGTTTTTCTTTTAAATAAATATAATATTTTTACTGTCCGCTTACTTCAGAACCGGAATTCGAAGCATCTGAAATGTCAGATGCAGCCTTACATTCCTTGACTGCCGTCCTATAGGCTGACCAAGCGGCATTTCGATTGTCTTTCCATGATTTTGTTGCAAATCTGATTGATTTATTGAAATCAGCCCAAGCAACTTTCACCCCGATTTTTAGTGTTTTTGCCGTTGTATTTGAATATGCGCCGGCAAGTTCATTGGCACGGGTAGCATATGCGGCTTGGACAGACTGTGCATGAGCGGCAACTGCTGTACCAAGCGCTGCCTCGCGAGCAGCGACTGCAATTTTGACACAAGCTATTTTGGCAGCCACATCGGCAGCTTTTGCCCTTGCTTTCGCTGCTGCTGTATTTGCAACAGTCGTAGTGGTAACAGCCGAATTGGAAGATGTTTCTTCCGACTCTGCTAATACGGGAGAAATTACAAATAATAATGCCAATAACATCCCTCCGAATACTATAATCTTTTTATTCATAACATTTTAATCTCTACTAAATCCCGACGAACTCTGTTGTCGGAATCCCGACTTTACGTCGGGACTTAAAATAATAATCCTTCGACTTTATGATTATAACACACAATATTGTTTTTTATGTTATTTATTTCAATAAAAATCGCAAGGTGGAAACAACCCGGATTTTCTTGTATTCAGGCGAACCGGGGTCTTTGTCGGTAATATCGAAGACGCCCTGATTGCCGCGTGCCACTTTGTCCAATTCAGAACCGGACTCTTCTGCGAATTGTTCCGCCGACGCTCGCGCGTTTTTAATCGCTTCCGCGAGCATTTCCGGCTTAATGCTGTTTATATCCGAAAATTGAAATTCAATAGAATTTTGATTCAAGGTAACTCCTTTTTTAATCAAGGACAAAGTATCTTTCGAGGCAGCCCTAACCAAATCAACTTTAGTCTTAGTGTAAACAGATAATTGAGTGTTCGCATTATATCTGAACAATGCATCTTTGTATGTATCTTGATAAATATTTACCGGAGCAACATTTATTTCTGATGTCTCAAAACCTTTTTCAGTCAAGAAAGTCTTTATGGTGTTCAAATTCTTTTCCAAATCGGCATAAAGCGTGTCCACATTGTTGGATTTAACTTCAAAGTTCAAAGACCAGATAGCAGTATCCGCTTTGACTATTTTTTCCGACAAACCTTTCACTTCTACAAAAGTTCCCTGCTTTGAAAAATTCTGCGCTGCCAGAAAAAATACGACGGAAAAAACTATCAGCACCGCTCCCATAATCCAAACACCATAATTTTTTGTTTCCATAAATTTTATTTAAACTTCTGGCGAGCGACTTTTTTCGCCAGCATAATTCTCTTAATTCCCAGCCGTTTCTTGGTCTTGTGAGAGCGTCTGGATTTCTTTTTTGGACTTAGGGTTGTTCCTCTTTTTGCCATAAATACAGTCTAGCATACTATTTCAAATAAGTCTTGATGTTTCTCTTGTGTTCTTCGTAGGTTTTTGTGCAGTGGATTTTGCGGTTTTTGTCGTGCAAATAAAAAAGGCAGTTTGTTTTTTGCGGATTATACGCGGCCGAAATCGCCGCCAGTCCCGGATTGGCGATTGCTCCGGGCGGAAGCCCGGCATAGAGATAAGTATTATAAGGGGATTTTATTTTTTTATCTTCAGAAGTCACCTGTCCCCACCAGCCGTCTTCTTCGCTCCCCTTGGCATATTGCAAAGTGGCATCTATCTGCAGTTTCATTCCTTTGAAAATACGGTTCCAGATTATTCCCGAAATCAAATTCATGTCTTTCTTGCCGGCCGCTTCCCGCTGAATAATGGAAGCAACTTTCAAGGCCGTATCTTCGTTTAATATTTTAGTCGATTTCGGCTTTTTAATTTTACTGACTTGCGCTCCAAATTCATCCAGCATCGTGGCGGTCACCGCGGAAGGATTGTCGTCTTTGTAAATCAAATAAGTCTTCGGAAAATAATGCCCTTCGACGCTGGCGCTATTGGCATTATTTATAAAATTTTCTTTGTCTTGCTCGCTCCAGTCGAGCTTATCGGCTATCACTTTCGCTACTTCTTCTTTGCGCAAACCTTCCTCCACTCTCACAATCCGCATGTAAGGATTGGCCAGATTCACATAAAAAGAAAGCCGGGTCAACAAAGCCGGGTCAAATTTGTAATAAAAAACAACAAACAAAACTACTAGAGCGAGAAAAACAGGTAATAAAAAAATGTGTCTGAATTTCATATCTTAGGCAGATTATAGCATATTTTTATCGATAATTTTCGGTTCCGCTGACTAATGGGACAAAGATAAAACTGCCATTATCTGTTTCGGTAAATTTATTTTTTATCTTTTTTAACTTAATAAGCTTTTGAATGTATTCTCCCACCGGCGCAAGCAAAATTCCCCCATTCGCCAATTGTTCTTTGAGCTCTTGAGCAATTTCTTTCGGAGCGGCGGTTAAAATTATTTTATTATACGGAGCATATTTGGCAAGTCCATACGAGGCATCTGCGTTCAAAACAATAATATTTTTATAATTTTTTAATTTTTCTTTCGCCTTTTCCGCAAGTTCTTTGACAATTTCCATGCTGTAAATTTTTCCTTCTTCGCCGACAATATAAGAAATCAAGGCGGCATTCCATCCGCTCCCAGTTCCAATTTCCAAAACTTTATCGCCTTTTTTGAGCTCCAGTTCCTGCAACAT
>JBBUAS010000061.1:0-5896 GCA_038058555.1 Patescibacteria group bacterium
GAAAGATACATGATACGCCACTTTATCAAACCGGGCATAACCGGATTGGCGCAGATCAAGGGATATCGGGGAGAAACTTCTAATCCAGCAATGATGGAACGGCGAATAAAAATGGATATTTTTTATTTGGAAAACTGGTCATTCTTGTTGGATGTAAAAATTATTTTCTTAACGGTGTTTAGCATTTTCGGGAAAGATAATAACGCCTCGTAATTAGCAGGGTGAATTTATTTTATTGTCTACGGGAATTTTGATACATTTGGGCGCTCTCAATCCCTATTTTGCTTTAATTTTTGTTTTAGTCGGGGGATTGTCCAAAACTTTCTTAGGTTATTATATCGGCAGTTTTATTTATGATCGATGGAATCATCTGAAATTTTTCAAATATATTGAAAAACGAGTTTTTAATATCATGCCCCATTTTGAACAGAAGCCCTTTTGGTCTATTTTTATTTCCAAGTTTATCTTAGTCAATCATATCGTTATTCTCTATGCCGGCTATAAAAAAATAATTTTTAAAAAATATTTGCAAGCTGAAATTTCCGCTACCATCATTTGGGCGCCGTTGCTTTTGTTGTTGGGTTATGTTTTCAGCTACACAGCGCTTCGGATTAGCCATGAAATCTGGCAGTTTTCCATGGTGGTCTTAGTGCTCTTTATAATGTTCATTCTTTTTGATAAGCTGGTTTCTTGGCTTTATGAATTATTCGAAGAATTTTATGATGACAACAGTTAAAAAATTAATTACTCATAATGGGTCTTTCCACACGGATGATATTTTTGCCTGCGCCGCTCTAATTCTCTACTTAGAGAAAAAAGGTAAAGAATTTTCCGCCCAAGGCGGACCAGTCTCGGGCTGGGAAATTATCCGAACCCGAGATCCCGAAATAATCAAAACAGGGGATTTTATTTTTGATGTCGGGGAAATTTATGATAGAGGAAAGAATCGATTTGACCATCATCAAATCGGCGGAGCGGGCCGCAGGTCGAATGAGATAGAATATTCTTCCTTGGGCCTAATTTGGGAAAAATTTGGGGCGGAAATCTGCGAAAATCAGAAAGTGGCTGACCTGATAGATAAAAAACTAGTGGCGCCGATCGATGCCTTTGATAATGGTTTTGATTTGGTGGAAAATAAACACGAGGTCTCCCCCTATTTAATCCAACATATTTTTTTCGCGATGGAGCCCACCTGGCGGGAAGAGAACGCGAACAAGGATGAAATTTTTTTAAAGTGCGTGGAGATCGCCAAAAATATTTTAAGGCGGGAAATAATCCAAGCCCGAGACACTGTCTTGGCGGAAGAGTTGCTGGCCGATGTCTACCGCGATGCTTCAGACAAAAGAATCATTGTTTTGGAGCAAAATTATCCTTTTGAATATATTCTACACAATTTTCCTGAACCGCTTTTTGCAGTTTATCCCAGAAAAACAGACCAGTCTTGGGGGATAAAAGCTATCCGAAAAAATCCAAAAACTTTTACTAACCGAAAAAATTTTCCAAAATCTTGGGCTGGCCTGCGGGACCTAGAATTGCAAAAAATTACCGGCATCTCGGATGCCATTTTTTGCCACAAGGGACTTTTTCTGGCGGGGGCGAAATCAAAAGAAGGAGCGATTGCCTTGGCCCAACTTGCATTACAAGATAACCTAAAGCCTAGCGCCTAAAGCCTAGCGCCTATTATTTATGGCTTTCATCGATGAAATAACAATTCAAGCTTCTGCCGGACGCGGGGGGGACGGGGTGGTGCGCTGGCGGCAGGAAAAATTTGTGCCGAAGGGCGGACCGGCGGGCGGAGACGGAGGGCGCGGGGGAAATTTTTATGTCCTGGCGGTGCGCGATGTTCATATTCTTTCCAAATACAAAGCACAGAAAATTTTTACCGCCACACGGGGAGAGGATGGCGCCAATAAAAGCTTGCACGGGAAAAATGGCGAGGACTTTGTTTTGGAATTACCGATCGGTTCAATCATTACCAATCTGGAAACCGATGAAATTTGGCAATTGAACCAAGAGGGAGAAAAGATTATGATTTTAAAAGGCGGTTATGGGGGTTTTGGGAATGAACATTTTAAAAGCTCTATCAATACCACTCCGAAAGAATGGCGGCCGGGAGAAGAAGGGGAAAAGGGAAATTTCAAAATCGAGCTGGAACTTTTTGCCGACATCGGATTGATCGGTTTGCCGAATGCGGGCAAGACTTCACTCTTAAATTCTTTGACTAATGCTGATGCGAAAGTCGGAGATTATGCTTTCACCACCCTTGATCCAAATCTGGGAGATTTTTACGGCTATATTATTGCCGATATTCCGGGAATTATTGAAGGCGCTTCGGAAGGCAAAGGTCTCGGGGTGAAATTTTTACGCCATATCAAGCGCACAAAAATGCTGGCGCACCTTATTTCTTTTGAAAATCTAAAATCTACTAGCCCAACAGGTATGATTAAAAGTTATAAAGAAATTCGTAAAGAGCTTAAGAAATATGGCCATGGCCTGGAAGAAAAAGAAGAGATAATAATTTTAACTAAAAGCGACGTAATAGAAGATCCAAAATTAATTGCAAGAGTTGTAAAAGAATTTCAAAAATTAAGTGTGAAAATTTTTGCGCTTACACTTTATGATGATAAAATGGTAAAGAAGTTGAGAGATGAATTGATAAAAATTTTTAAAAAGCATAAATAGTAAATAATTTTTTAAAATATGTTATTATTTTGATATATGGTAGACAAATATTATCCTACTATCGGGCTGGAAATACATGCGGAGTTGAAGACGCAGACGAAGATGTTTTGCAGTTGCAAAAATAATCCGGACGAAGAGAAACCGAATGTGAATATTTGTCCGGTTTGCATGGCGCATCCGGGAGCTTTGCCGGTCATCAACAAAAAAGCGATAGAAAATGTGATAAAAGTTGGTCTCGCTTTAAACGGAGTAATTGCCGACTTTTCTGAATTTGACCGCAAAAATTATTTTTATCCGGATATTCCGAAGGGTTATCAGATTTCTCAGTATAAATATCCGATTGTTTCCAGCGGACATTTGGCGGATTTTGATATTACTCGGGTGCATTTGGAAGAGGATACAGCCAATAATAAACATTTTGAAGGCGACCCCGAAGGGAATAAGCATTCCTACGGGGCAGGCTTTTCTTTGATTGATTTTAACCGCGCCGGAGTGCCTTTAATGGAGCTGGTAACCGAACCGCATACTTTTGATAACGCCGAAGAAGCAGCCAAGAAGGCAACCAAATTTGCCAAAGAATTTCAATTGGTGCTTTGGTACTTGGGCGTATCTGAAGCAAATATGGAAAAAGGAGAAATGCGAGTGGAAGCGAATATTTCTATTTCCACGGATCCAAAAGTTCTTGGAACAAAAGTTGAAGTAAAAAATTTAAATTCTTTCAGAAGCGTAGAACGTGCTATCAAATACGAGCTTGATCGAATGATGGAGTTGTTAGAAAATGGAAAAGAAAATGAAATAGTGCAAGAAACTCGAGGCTGGGACGAAAACAAACAAAAAACTTTTTCCCAGAGAAAAAAAGAAGGAAGCGCGGATTACCGCTATTTTCCGGATCCCGATTTGCCGAAAATGAAACTGCACGAGGCTTTTGATTTGGAGAAAATGAAAAAAGAGTTGCCGGAATTGCCTGCTCGAAAAAGAGCCAGATACAAAAAGGATTTCGGAATAAAAGATGAAGATATAGAAAGCTATGTGAATAACCCAGAACTTGGTGTTATATTTTCTGCGATCGCAGAGATTGTAACAAATAAGGAAAAAATTAAAATAGCATCCAATTATATAACTTCGGACTTTCTTGGGCTCAAGAAAACCAACTTGAACATTCGATGTCCAAGTGCGGAGCATTTTGCCGAGTTGGCAAATTTGGTTGCGGAAAACAAAATCTCTTCTCGGGTTGCCAAAGATATTTTGGCTCGAATTGTGCTCAAAGACGAATCTCCAGTAAAGATAGCAGAAGTAGAAGGTCTTTTACAAAAAAATGACCCTGGTGCGCTCAAAAAAATTGCGCAAAAAATTATCAATGCGAATCCCAAAGTGGTGGCCGACTATAAAGGGGGAAAAGAGCAAGCGCTCATGTCTCTCGTTGGGCAAATTATAAAAGAAACCAAAGGCTCGGCGAATCCGTCGGTCGCCAGGCAGGTATTAATAGATTTACTTAAATAAAATGAAAACATTGCGTGAATATATAAAAGAAGCGGATGAAAAAGGAGTAGCCATAGGTCATTTTAATATTTCAAATTTAGAGGCCTTGCACGCTATTTATAATGCCGCTAAAAAATTAAATTTACCAATTATCATCGGGCTTTCTGAGGGAGAAGAAGAATTTGTAGGGAGAGAAGAAGCGGTTGCTCTCGTGCGCGCCCTGCGGGAACGGGACGATTATCCAATTTTTCTGAACGCCGACCATCATTATAGTTTTGAAGCGGTGAAAAAATCCATTGATGCTGGTTTTGATGCCGTAGTTATCGACTTGGTAAAAATTTCCTTGGAAGAAAATATAAAAATCACTAAACAATGTGTGGAATATGCTAGAGAGGTTTCTAAAAAAGAAAATCGGGATATTTTGGTTGAAGCCGAGCTCGGTTTTATCGGCACCTCTTCGAAAATTTTGGATAAATTGCCGGACGGCGTGTCGGAATCGACGATGACCACACCGAAAGACGCGAAATATTTCGTTGAAATGACAGGGATTGATCTCTTGGCGCCATCTATCGGCAATGTGCACGGAATGGTAAAAACCGGCAATCCGCGTCTGCATCCGGAGCGGGTCAAGGCAATCCGCGAGGCCACCGGTATCCCGCTTGTTCTCCATGGCGGTTCCGGTTCGATGAATGAAGATTTTATCGAATGCATCAAAGTTGGAATTGATATCATTCACATCAATACGGAAATTCGGGTTGCTTTTACCGAGGCGCTGCGTAAATCGCTTGCGGAAAATCCGACCGAAACCACTCCGTATAAATATCTGCCGAAAGCGATGGAGGCGGTGGAGAAAGTAGTCGAAGCTCGTCTGAAATTGTTTAACGGAATGCGGTAACTTTTATTACGAATTGTTATTCCAAAGTTCTATAGAATGTTAGCATGAAGATATATGTCAAGAAAATTGGAATGTAAAAAATTGGAAAGAATAGTAAAAGGTTTTGCAAATCATAGAAGATTACAGATTTTAGAGCTACTGGAAAAAGAGCCCGAGTCGTCAGTGCAAGAGATTTCGGAAAAACTTAAATCAGAAATGAAAAATATTTCCGCTCATATTACTAAGATGGCAATAGCGGGGCTTTTAATGAAGAGAAGTGATAGTAAATCAATACGCCATAAATTAACCAAACGGGGACTTGTCATTCTAAAGTTCGTTAGAATGTTGGAATAAAAAAACAACATGAAAGACGAAATTAAAAAATTTTTTAAGGGAGATGCGGAGGATAACGAAGAAACGCTGGTGAAGTATTCGCATGATGCGAGTTTGTTGGAAGTGCGGCCGAAGCTGGTACTTTTTCCGAAAGACTCGGAAGATGTAAAAAATTTGGTGAAATGGGTAGAGGAGAATAAAGAAAAATATCCTGATTTGTCCATTACTCCCAGATGCGCGGGGACGGATATGTCTGGCGGAGCGATTGGGGAATCAATCATTTTAGATTTCAGCCGGTACATGAATAAACTAATCGGCGGGCCTCTGCCACTTGATAGCACCTCTAAAAAAAAATTTGGTAAAAAGTTCGGAAATTATCCTTTGGTTCCGTCATACATTACCGTAGAACCCGGAATGTTTTATCGTGATTTTGAAAAAATAACTTTAGGAAAGGGTTTGATTTTGCCTTGTTACACAGCTTCGAAAAGCATCAATGCCCTAGGCGGAATGTTTGTCAATAATTCAGCC
>JBBUAS010000062.1:0-1158 GCA_038058555.1 Patescibacteria group bacterium
CCGTCCAGCCCGCGACTTTTCTTACCAATTCCGAACTCCTTTTAACTTTTATTTTTAGCACTCCATGATATTTTTCGTCAATATTTTTTCTAAGAGTATTTAATTTATTTCTTTTCCAATAAATAGTAGAGAAGTTTTTCAATGAAAAACCAGTGATTTTAGACCAATATTTCTTCACTTCATCCGCTCTATTTTTATGAGTTTCATGAAGAAATATATTGAAGATTAACATATTTTTGCTAATTTTGCACACCTTTAAAAGCCAAACCAGGAAAACCTGTATCATTTTTGGATCCATATTAGAAAATTCAAAAGCAGATCCAGGGCGATATTCTTTTTCTTTTGCTCCTTCTGCCCAGTAAAGCACTATTCCCATCAAAAACAATTCACGTTCAGATACACTCTTTATTTCAGATCTGGCCTTAAATACAGTATTCTTTTGTTTTTGAATTCTTTGTTTTTTCTTTACTTGTCCGCCACGGAGAGAAGCAAGTCGTTTGGCTTCAGTAAATTTTTGATTTTCGGCCACGGAGAGTTTAGCCTCTTTGAGCCAGATACCTAGCGTTGATTTAGCAATCTGAACAACCCTTAAAATATCGGAATATGTTTTTCCTTGCTTTCTTAAAGAAATTGCTTTCCTTTTTTCTCGGATTTTTCTTATCATAGGTAGGACATTAGTATTATAACATCTTACCTACATAAAAACAAACTTATTTCTCCCCAAGTATTTTGACCAATGCTAATTCAAGGGGCAGTTCGGCGATGAAAGCATTGTCTATGTTTTGGTACGCTTCGAGTAGAATAGAAAGTGCTCCGGAACGAAGCATGCCGTCCTTATCATTTTTAACCAATACCGTTAAGAATTCTAAATCATTCTCTCCTAAATCCCCCGCCATTTCGTCTTTTAATTTCGGCGCATAGCGCAAAATTATCGCCATCCGAAATTTTTGGATGATCAGTTTGAAATATAATTTCATATCCAAATTCACTTCGCTGGCTTTTCGAACAACAGCAATTCCCTGCTCTAAATTTTTCTCCGCTATTGCGGAGATGAAATCATTGACTAGTGTTGTCTTCGGCGCCCCGGTTATTTTTTCTATGTCTTCTCTTTTTACTTTTTTATTTTTTGAAAAATTCAAAACTTTCTGAAGTTCGCCT
>JBBUAS010000063.1:0-5632 GCA_038058555.1 Patescibacteria group bacterium
CTTTGATGGCATTTGGCTGCAGTTTAATTTTAACCGCGAGAGAAGCGAACTCCTCACAAATGCCTATATTTATATTAGCAAATTCAAGTAAAAAATCAAGTACCTGTGGATTACTTTGTCTTATGCTTTCAAGGCGGTGATTAGGAAATACTGAAGTCAGTTGGTATAATTTTTTTATGGACTACAATAATCCGTGCCTGTTTTGTGATAAAGAGAATCAGAAATTTCAACTGATTGTCGAGAATGATTTTTGTGTTGCCCGCTATGATGAGTTTCCTGTATCAAGAGGCCATGCTTTAATAATCCCCAAGAAACACGTTGTCTCCTTTTTTGATTTGAAAGAAGAAGAAATTTTAAAAATGTTTTCCTTGGTAAAAGAGGCCAAGAGCATCATAGAAAAAAAATATCAGCCAGATGCTTTTAATATAGGAATAAATGATGGTGAGGCTGCCGGAAGAACTCTGCACCATTTGCATATGCATTTAATCCCTCGTTACAAGGGTGATGTAGAAAAGCCTCGAGGTGGGGTCCGGAATATAATACCAAACAAAGTTAAATATCCTGAATAATATCTCAACCAAAACTAAAAAACTCCGTAAGGGGTTTTTTAGTTTTTATCTCGAGGTAAAAATTTAGGCCAAAGTATCCTTCAAACCTTTGGCTGGTCGGAATTTTGGAACTTTCTTGGCCGCTACTTTGACTTGCTCTCCGGTCTTTGGATTGCGAGCCATGCGGGCTGCGCGAGCCTTGACGGAAAAGATTCCGAAGCCGGCGATAGAAACTTCATCGCCCTTTTTCAAGGTGTCGATGATTGTTCCGAACAATCCGTCCACTATTTCTTCTGCCTGAACTTTGGTTCCACCGAGTTTCCCGTGGACCCAGTCAGCTAATGCTTGTTTATTCATATATTTTTTAGTTATTTTTATAATTCTTTCGACCTTGCCGCGCCGGAGCTTTAGCATAGGCGGGCCTTTAACCCTTATTTTTGATACCTATCTATTATATATCAAGGGTTTTTTAAGGCAAGCCCGTACACTTATTTTGATATTTTTCTGTTTTTTCGATAAAAATACTACATTGCTTGTTTATTCTCATGAAGAGTCAATTTATCTAGGTGATTTATTTGACAGAATAAAAAACGATACCAAAATAAGTGTGCGGGCAAGGGCAACCCCCTCCCAAAGTTATATTCTAAAGATTTTTTAGTATATAATGTTCTGTATGGACACCAGAAGCTGTCAAAAGTGTGAGAAAGACTTCACCATAGAGAATGAAGACAAAAATTTCTACGAGAAGATGGCAGTTCCGCTTCCGACTTTTTGTCCGGAATGTCGTTTTCAGAGGCGATTAACTTTCAGAAATGATCGCACTTTATATAAACGCGCTTGTGAAATGTGTAAAGAAAATGTTATTTCCGTGTACCGTCCGAATGGAGGAACAAAAATAGCTTGTCAGAAATGCTGGTGGGGAGATAATTGGAATCCTATGCAATATGGCCGGGATTATGATTTCTCTGAATCATTTTTTGAACAATATAGAGAGTTAATGAAAGAAGTACCGCTTTTGGCGAATTTTGTGGTAGATGAATCACGAATGATAAATTCTCCCTACAACAATATGGTGCTCGATCTTCGGAATTGCTATATGATGTTTAACTCGGATTTCAACGAAGATTGCGCTTATGGAAGCGAAACAGAAAATTCCCGTACTTGTTTTGATACGACCATAACTAAAAAAGCTGAGATGTGTTATGAATGCGTGAATGTTCTCAATTGTTATCGGGTTTTTTATTCCTTAGACTGCGAGAATTCAAATGATATTAAATTTTGTCGAGATTGTGATGGTTGCACCGATTGTTTCGGCTCGGTAAATTTACGCAATAAAAGTTATTATGTTTTTAATGAGCCTTTAGGGAATAAGGCTGCTTATGACGAAAAATTAAAAGAATTTGATCTTTCTTCGCGAAAAAGCATAGAAGAAATAAAAAATAAAGTTTATAAAATATGGAACGAAGGCATTACTAAATTTATGCACGAAAAACAAAATAGCGATGTGGCCGGTGACTATATTTATAATTCAAAAAATGTAAAAGAAAGCTGGATGGTGTACGAAGGTTGGAATTTAAAATATTGCCAATATTTAGTCGCACCGAACGTCAAAGACTGTTATGACTTTACTCAATTTGGCAATAATGTGGAACGACACTATGAAGTATTTCAAGGCGGAAATGGAGGGTCTAATATACGTTTTTCCTGGTGGCCGGTGAATGAAAATACGGAAATTGATTATTCGATGCATGTGATGACCTCTCACGATCTTTTCGGTTGTGTCGGACTGCGTGGAAAATCTTACTGTATTTTAAACAAACAATATACGAAAGAAGAATATGAGACCTTGCGCGGGAAAATAATAGAACAGATGAAAAATATTCCCTATATCGACCAGAGAGGTATTAAATATTTTTACGGAGAATTTTTTCCGAGCGAACTTTCACCTTTTACCTACAATGAAACGACCGCCAATGAATTTTTTCCACTGACAAAAGACGAAGCTGTAAAAAATGGATTTACTTGGTTTGAAAGAGAGGGGAGAAACTATCAGTCGACGATAAAAGCGGAAAATATTCCGGATAATTTTTCACAAATACTCGAATCCATTACAAGTGAAATTCTAGAATGTGTGAATAGTAAAAACGGCATAGAAGATTGCACGACTGCCTTTAGAATTATCACAGACGAGGCAGGTTTTTATCAAAGATTCAATTTACCGCTTCCTAACAAGTGTCCGAATTGCCGGCACCGGGAGCGTATGAAATTTCGAACCATACCAAGATTAAAAAAAATTGCCTGCGTAAATTGTGAAAAAGAAATATTAACTGCCTACGACAAGAAAACTCCAAATTTATATTGCAAAGAGTGTTATCTTCAGACAGTGATTTAATTTAATCTGTACTAAGTTAACCATACTTTTTACTCCGTAAAGAAAAAATCTCTTGATTCTGACGATGCGGGCATATATTCTGGGATTTGATTATAAATATCTCTCAAAGTTCCCTTTGCTATTGGTTTATGGAGAGGTACGACAAGCGTTTGAATGTTTTCATTTACAGTTCTTTTCAATTTTGTATGACTTCCATGGGTGGAATGCACGGCAAAACCATTTTTCTCAAGAAATTTTATTATTTCACTTCCCGACAGAGTCCTAAGTTTGTTAGGCATAAGCCGTGCGAGATATTTCGAAGTTTGCGAGGAGTGATGGCTCGGCAGAGAGGCCGATAGAGGCCAAATCTTCGTCTTCCATAAAAAGTGCCGTTGCTTCTCTTACATTATTTTCGAGTTCGGGTAGAGTTTTGCCGGATGTAAAAATAGGAAAATCTACTGCCTTAGCGCAGTAAACACCATTTTCGTCTCTTTTTATTGTGAATTGAATTATGCTTGACATGATATAATCATATCGCTCTTTAAGAATAAAAGCAAGTTCTATTTTCACTATTTTGTCAACAAAATCGTGAAAAACTACTAAAAAAACAACAATTTTCACGATTTTTTTATCTCGCATACTCGATAATCCTCGTTTCCCGAATCATCGTCACTTTAATTTCTCCAGGATATTTGAGTTCTTGCTCTATTTTCATCGCAATATCGCGGGCCATCAGTTTGGCTTCGGCGTCGGAGATTTTCTCCGGAGTGACAAAGATGCGAATTTCGCGTCCGGCTTGGAGGGCATAAGATTTTTCCACCGCCGGGAAAGCGTTTACCAAGGCTTCTAATTCTTGAAGTCTCTTCAAATAATTCTCTACTGAGTCGCGACGGGCGCCGGGGCGTCCGCCGGAAATGGAGTCGGCAGTTTGGACAATGACCGCCTCAATTGTTTCGTAAGGATAATCCTCGTGATGGCTTTTCATGGCGGTAATGACTCTTTCATCCGCTCCGAATTTCTGCAAAATCCTGATTCCTATTTCAATGTGCGTTCCTTGCACTTCGTGGTCGAGGGCTTTGCCGATGTCATGCACTAAGGCTCCGGCTTTGGAAATCGCCACATCCGCGCCCAATTCTTCGGCCAGCATTCCGGCGATATGCGCCATTTCGATGGAATGCTGAAGGACATTTTGTCCGTAACTAGTACGGAAATAGAGTCGTCCGATAATCGCGATGATGCGCGGATCAAAATTAAAAATTCCACATTCATAAACCGCCTGTTCGCCTTTTTCCTTGATGATTTTATTTATTTCCTCTTTCGCTTTTTCCACTAGTTCTTCAATCTTGGCCGGCTGGATACGTCCATCTAAAATCAAATTCTCGAGCGCAAGGCGGGCAACTTGTCTTCTGATCGGGTCGAAAGAAGAAATGACAATTGAGCCCGGCGTATCGTCCACAATCAGTTCCACTCCCGAGGCTCGTTCAAAAGCACGGATGTTCCGGCCTTCTTTTCCGATAATTTTGCCTTTTATTTCGTTGTTGGGAATAGAGACGACGGTGGTCATCAGTTCGGAAGCGGTACTGGAGGCGAGGCGCTGAATAGAGGTCGCCAGGATATCCTTCGCGCGTCGGTCCAATTTCTCTTTGTTGCTGTTCTCGAGTTTTTGTATTTTAATTAAAATATCTTCCTCGTATTTTTTCTCAATATCTTTCAAAAGCTCGTCCTTCGCTTCTCCTTCGGTTAACCTTGCCACTCTTTCTAGTTCTACTTTTTTCTCTTCTTCTATTCTTAAAACTTTTTCCTGGATTTTTTTTATTTCTTCAACTTTAAGCTTGATATCTTCCACTTCTTTATTTACTTCAATCTGCCGCGCGTCCAAAAATTCGTCTTTTTTAATGAGGCGTTTTTCCGTTTCCCGAAACTCTTGCTCTTTTTTCTTTTCTTCCTCTTTCAGTTCGGCTAATTTTGTTTCCGATGTTTTTTTGGCTTCATCAACAATTTTCTGCGCTTCTTCTTTCGCCCCGACCATCATCTGTTTGATGTCTATTTCAATGGAACGTCTTTTCCCGAGAGCAATAATTAAGCGGAGATAGTATCCGATCCCTACACCCAAGAGGAGTACTCCGACTCCGATTAGAATTATTATTATACTCATAAGCTTTGTGCCAGCTTACAAGAACACGCCACTATATTTTTACCCGCCTACACCAGCTATGCAAAAAGCATTACGGGCAGGGTTTTATTTTTTAGAACAATAAAGATTTTATTTCTCTTTAAACACTTCATAATATATGGAATATTCCTATGAACCGACTTTAATTAAACGAAAAAAATTTGTAAATTTCAACTTACCGAGTATAACAGATAGGAGATTTTTTGTCTAGTTGTTTTGTTTTTTGTCTGGAGTTTTGGATTTAGTGACTATTTCATCCACAATGCCGTAGGTTTTGGCTTCTTGCGCGTCCATAAAGAAATCTCTTTCCACGTCTTTTTCTATTTGCGCAAGTGATTTGCCGGTATGCTTGGCTAAAATTTTATTTAAATTATCTCTCGTTTTCAAAATATGCTTGGCAGTGATGGCGATATCGGTCGCTTGACCTTCTACGCCGCCTAGGGGCTGATGAATCATCACTTCGGCATTCGGCAGAATAAAGCGTTTGCCTTTTTTGCCAGCCGATAAAATAATTGCTCCGCCGGAAGCGGCCAACCCGAC
>JBBUAS010000064.1:0-2778 GCA_038058555.1 Patescibacteria group bacterium
TATTTTTTCTTTGATCTCTCGACCGACCTTACGCATATCCCCGCCGGAATTTTTTAAAATTTTATTCAAAAGAAATTCTATGATATGTTTGGAGTTTTTGATAGCTTCACGCCAGGCTTCCGCCCCACTCTTCCCGATTAAATCCGCCGGATCAATGCCGTCTGGCAAATCTACCACTTTTACATCCATCCCCAAAGAAAGAGCGATTTTCCCGGCGCGAAGGGTGGCGTTGGCTCCCGCTTTGTCCGCATCAAAAGCCAAAACTAGGTTCTCTGAAAGACGCCGAGCGAGTCCTAAATTGCTTACAACATTTTCTTTTGAGATAGTGGAGTCGGATAGCGCCGTGCCTGATGTTGCAACCGTATTTCTATATCCCGCCTGATGTGACAATATCAAATCCATCTGACCTTCCACTAAAATAGAAAAATTATTCTTGCGGATAGAGTCTTTGGCTTTGTCTATTCCATAAAGTACGGCATGCTTGCTGAAAATAGGCGTTTCCGGGCTGTTGAGATATTTAGCCTGTTCTACTCCGCCAGAGGCGGATCCGCCTTGGGCGGAAAAAATCCTTCCTGAAAAAGCAATCACTCGCTCGCTGGAATCTGAAATCGGAAACATTATACGCCCGCGAAAACGATCATAAAAACCTTTTTCCGATTTTTTCACCAATCCGGCTTTTTCCATCTCGATGTCGCTAAAACCTTTTTTTTGCAAGTAAAAATATAAAAGACGCCAATCAAGCAAAGCAAATCCAATTCTAAAATCTTTGATACTTTTTTCATTCAAGCCACGAGATTTTAGATACTCTCGCGGGCTGGCGGTTAAAATGCCAAGTTCACTTGGCGGTTTAACCGCCAAGTTGCTTTCAAAATACAGAGTCGCTTCTTCCATCACTCTGTATAATTTTTCTTTTTCACTTTCGGCTTCCTTCATTTCTCTGGTATAAGGGAGAAGTGGCACTCCGGCTTTGTCTGCCAACATTTTGAGCGCTCCTTTGAAATCAAGACCTTCGAATTCTTCGACAAAAGTGAAAATATCTCCCGATGCTCCGCAACCGAAACAATAGTATGAGCCACGGTCCACGGAAACAAAGAAGGACGGTGTTTTCTCGTTGTGAAACGGGCATTTGGCCTTCAGATTGCTGCCCGCGCGTTCGAGCTTGAGATAAGAAGAAACCACCTCTTCAATCGACAGCCTCTCCTTGATTTTTGCAACGGGAGAATTCATCTTGTTTTTAGTTAAATTGTTAACAAATAAAAACTATTCTTCTTTTGTGGAATTTTTTCCGCCGGAGGCGGATTCGCCTTTGGCGGAAAATCCGGTTCCAGCCGGAATCAGCCGTCCGATGATGACATTTTCTTTGAGACCCCGTAAATTGTCCACTCCTCCTTTAATGGCATTTTCAATAAGAACGCGGTTGGTATTTTGGAACGATGCCGCAGAGAGCCAGCTTTTGGTGCGCAAGGATACTTCCGTAATTCCCAAAACGACTGTTTCCGCTTTTGCCTCTTTCCCTTCTATTTCAGCCATTCTGAAATTTTCTTCTATAAAAGCGGTGTTCTCCACAATATCGCCGATGGAGAAATTGGTTTCCCCGGCGTCTTTGATTTTTCGGCGAGAAAACATTTGACGGATGATAATTTCCGTATGCTTGCGGGAAATGGAAGCGCTTTGAAGTTCATAAACTTTGTTGATTTCTTCAATAATGTATTCTTCCACCAATTCTTTATTGCCCAAGCGGAACATTTCCGCAATATCCGCCGAACCGTCAGTCAACAGCTGGCCTTTTTTTACTCTATCTCCCGCTTTGACAATCGGCGTTCGGCGGAAAGCTACAATATATTCCATTTCGTTTTTTTTGCCGTCTTCCTTGCTGTCCGACAATATTTTGATTATTTTCTCCCCGCCTGCACTAGCTATGCTAGAAGCATTGCGGGCAGGTTTTCCGTCTTTGGCGGTGACAGAAATCACTTCTCCGGTAGTTTCAGAAATAATGGCCGGATTTTTCGGAATGCGTCTTTCGAATATTTCTTCAACCCGTGGCAGACCGGTGGTGATATCGGTTCCGGCCACTCCTCCGGCGTGGAAAGTACGGAGCGTAAGCTGGGTTCCCGGTTCGCCAATGGCCTGAGCGGCGATGATGCCAACCGCCTCGCCTTGTTCGACGAGCCGGTTTCGTCCCAAGTCAAGTCCGTAGCACATTACACAAAGTCCATGCACCGTTTTACAGGTAAGCGGAGAACGGACAAATACTTCCGTAAAACCCGCGCCTTCAATGTTATAAGCTTCTTCTTTGGTAATTAAAAACCCTCTCTTGTAAACCACTTTTCCTTTCTCATCTTTAAGGTCGCCTGCTAGGATTCTCCCGCGAATATTTTTGGAAAGCGGAATTTCCATTCCGGAAATATTTTCTCTGGTAATAATTTTGCCTTCTTTCGTCCCGCAATCCTCTTCCGTAATGACCACATCTTGCGCCACATCCACCAGTCTTCGGGTTAAATATCCGGCTTTGGCGGTATTGAGAGCGGTATCGGACGCGCCTTTACGGGCTCCGTGGGTAATAACGAAATATTCAATCGGAGAAAGGCCTTCCTGATAACAGGGAATAATCGGAAATTCCAGAGTTTTGCCTTGATTGTTTTGGATCAAACCGATCATTCCGGTCATTTGCATCAAGGAAGTCATCGTGCCGCGAGCCTTGGAAGTAAATAAATCGTAAGTCGAGCCGCTTTTATCCAGCGTATGAGGCAGAACTTTTTCCAAATTTTTCTTTGCCTG
>JBBUAS010000065.1:0-4360 GCA_038058555.1 Patescibacteria group bacterium
AAAGTAGTTGAAATTAAAAGAAAAGGAGGCAAGGCCGTGCTTGAAACTTATGGGGCAATAGCGCTCGGTCCTTATGCCGATCTCGACTCCGGATATGTCACCAACCTGCCGGTTGAAAAAATCGCTTTGGCTCTTAAAGAAGTTCTCAAGCAGTCCGGTGCGACTGGAACGAGTCTTGCATTTTCTGTGCCTGTTCAATCAAGCTTGATTTTTGTCATTGAACTTCCGGCTCAAATAAAAGAGGCTGAAATAGCCGCCATTATTCCCACCGAAGCCCGCAAATATATCCCTGTTCCGATTACCGAAGTTTCAATCGATTATTTTATCTTGCCTCAGAAAGAATCTTCCTTTGAGGAAATGAATAGCGCAGATTTACCCAGAGAGAAAACGGATAAGATAAATGTGCTGGTGGTCGCAACCCAGAATGATGTAATCGCCAGATACCGTTCGATTATTTCCCAGTGCGACGCCTCGGCTTCTTTTTTTGAAATTGAAATATTTTCTTCCATCCGGGCGAACTTTGAACACGAACTTTCCCCGGTTTTGCTGATGGATTTCGGCGCATCGCGGACCAAACTTTCAATTGTTGAATTCGGCATGGTCAAGGCTTATCATACCATCGACAGGGGAGGAGCCGATATTACCAATTCTGTTTCCAAATCTTTAAGTGTTTCTTTCGGAGAGGCGGAAAAAATGAAGAAAGAATTCGGTCTTTTTGGAAATCCTTCGGAAAAAAGCTTGGTTGATATTATTAAAGTTCATACGGATTACATCTTTTCTGAAACCAATAATGTGTTATTAGGATATGAAAAGAAGTATAATCGAACTATCAGCAAAGTAATATTTACCGGTGGCGGGGCTCTTCTCAAAGGATTGAAAGAAGTAGCGGTAAATAATTTTCGAGCGGAAATAGAAATCGGGCATCCTTTTTCCAAAGTTAATGCACCGGCCTTTTTGGAAAAAGTCCTTGAGACAATGGGTCCGGAGTTTGCGGTTGCCCTGGGTCTAGCCTTGCGAAAATTACAATAAGTGAGATAATAGAATAAGGAAAATGGAGCAGAATTTTCAAACATCATTCATACCCAAGAAACCCATGGTCAAAGAAAATGCCGTTTCCGCGCGGCCTATCGGTATTTTTCTGATTGCGTCTTTGCTTGTTTTATTTACCGTCTTGATTGCAACCGGCGGGCTTTATTTTTATAAAGGAGTTGTAATGAAAAGTATCGCAGATATGGAAAAAACTCTTACTTTAGCCAAGAGTCGTTTTGAGCCAGCCAAAATAGCCGAACTTCAAGTTTTGGACAAGCGTCTAAAGGCCTCAAGTGAAATTTTATCCAAACACATCGCCATTACTCCTATTTTTAAAATATTGGGCGACATTACCATGAAAACCGTCCGTTTTACTAAATTTAGTTACGATTTGGAAAATGATAAAGACATCATCGTAAACATCAAAATGTCCGGCATCGCAATCGGTTATCGTTCGGTGGCGCTTCAGTCCGACTTATTTGCCAAAAACAAAAACCTGATTGATCCTGTTTTTTCCAACCTGGCACTGGACGACAAGGGCAATGTTCTTTTTGATTTAGAATTTTCGGTCGACCCGTCTTTCGTTAATTACAAACGGACACTTTTAACAGAAAGTTAAATTTTTATGACAAGATTTATCATGCCGATTGTTTTAATAGGAATCGCCCTCTCTGTTTTTTTTGTGTTTACCGATCCTTTTTATAACGAGGTTTCTACTTTGAGGAAAGATGTGGCGTCTTATAATGACGCGCTTGACAATTCCAAAATGCTTGAGAGCGAACGAGACAAGCTGACCGCCAAATACAACGCTATTAATCCGGATAATTTAATAAAAATCGCCAAACTTTTACCGGAGAATGTTGATAATATTCGTTTAATTCTGGAAATAGAACAAATAGCCTTGCCTTACGGGATGGTCTTGAAAGACGTGAAGTATAATGTTGCGAACACCAATCTTCCGGTAGCCGGAGTGCAGGGAGGCGGGGTCGCCAAACCGACCATTAAGGATTATGGAATTTTTGACTTGGAATTTTCTACCTCGGGAAGTTATAATAATTTTATTAATTTTACCAAAGATCTGGAGAACAATCTTCGGATTGTGGATATATCGTCGATTGCATTTTCTTCCGACACAAACCTGAATCCGGGCAGCAGCTCCAAGACCGCTTCTCCTCCCGAAATTTACAAGTATAATTTTAAAATTAAAACTTACTGGCTAAAAAATTAAAATAATTTCGAAAATTAAAAAAGAATAAAAAAATGCCAAAAATCAGAAACATTATAATATTTATAGCAATCGCGGCGGTTTTTGTTTTGATCTATATTTTTTTCATCAAACCGTCTTCTCCGCCGGGCAACTTGGTGGTTTCGCCGTCAACCGACATTCCGTTGCCGAATGTAAATAACGGGGAAGCGAACACCGGCGCTCCCGACAAAACCTCCTTGGTCGCCAAGGATTTTCTGGCATTATTATTAAATGTCAGGAATATAAAATTAGATGACGTTATTTTTTCTGATCCCAGTTTCAATAGCTTGCGTGATTCCAGTATTGTGCTTACACCGGACGGCAATGAAGGCAGGGTAAACCCATTCGCTCAATTTGGCAACGAAAGTATTTCCGTTCCAGTGCCGTTAAACCCTAACCCTTAAATATGAGTTTTTTAGAAGAATTAGCTAAAAGGGGAGTAATCAATAAAAGCCAGATAGGCGAAATCAAAAATCTGGCGGCCCAGAATTACAATGGGGATGTCGGGGAAGCGTTGATGGGGGCCGGCATTCCGGAAGAAAAAATTCTCGAAATAAAAGGAGAGTATTTGAATTTGCCGATAAAAAATGTAAACATTGAAGATATCTCTTTTGACGTTCTTCGATATATTTCGGAAGACTCAGCCACTCACTACCATTTTGCACCGATTGAGTTAAAGGACGGAGTCTTGGAGGTGGGCGTAATGGATCCGGAAAATATCCAGGCGATGGATGCTTTGCAGTTTATTTCCACCAAAATAGGAATTCCCTTTAAGGTTTTTCTTATTTCTAAAAGCGATTACGAAAGTATTTTGGGAACTTATAAAGGTTTAGGGAGTCAAGTTGAAGAAGCCTTGAAGGAATTGAATCAGGATGAAACAGCCGATGCCAAGAATTTAAGCGCGGAGAATTTAAGCAAAGAAATTAAAAATATAAAACCGGGCGAGGAAGTAAAAATCGTAGAAGATGCGCCGGTCATAAAAATCGTGGCTGTGATCCTTCGGAATGCTCTCGAGGGGAATGCTTCCGATATTCATATTGAGTATACGGGAGAGAAGGTCAAAGTCCGTTTCCGGGTGGACGGCATTCTTCATACCACCATAGTTTTGCCGCCGAATGTTTATGGCGGAATTGTGGCGCGGGTAAAAATTCTTGCCAAATTGCGCTTGGACGAAAAACGCAAACCCCAGGATGGATCTTTCAGCGCCAATATCGATGGGCGCAAAATTGATTTTCGGGTTTCTACCATGCCGGCCTATTATGGCGAAAAGGTGGTGATGCGTATTTTGGATTCCGAAAGAGGAGTGAAGCCGCTCGACCAACTAGGTTTGTCGGAGACAAATTTAAAAATGATTCGGGAGGCATTGGGCAAGCCCTACGGACTGATCTTGATTACCGGCCCGACGGGATCCGGAAAAACTACCACTTTGTACTCGATGATGAATGAATTGGATAAAGAGAAAAGCAATATTGTCTCTCTGGAAGATCCGGTGGAATACCATATGCCGGATGTCAATCAGTCTCAAATGATGCCGGAAATAGGATATACTTTTGCTTCAGGACTTCGTTCCATCCTTCGCCAGGATCCGGACATAATCATGGTAGGAGAAATTCGCGACAAAGAAACAGCCCAGCTCGCGATTCAAGCGGCTCTGACCGGGCATTTGGTGCTCTCTACTCTCCATACCAACAGCGCCATTGGGGCGGTTCCCCGTTTGGTGGATATGGGAGTTGATCCTTATCTGATTGCGCCGACCTTGATTATCTCGATTGCCCAGCGTTTGGCCCGAATGACTTTTCCGTCTTCGCGCAAAGAAGTGCCGCTGGACGAAAGTGTCAGAGTGCAAATCGAAGAGCAAATAAAAGATTTACCGATTGCATTCCAGCCGAAAATCGGAGATAAAATGTACGATACGGTGCCATCCGCGGAATGTCCTTCCGGAACACGGGGTCGGATTGCGGTTTTTGAAATGTTTAAAATAGACAGAGAAATGCAGGCTGTCATTTTGAAAAATCCCACCAATGCCGCTATTTATAAACTGGCTCGCAGTAAAGGAATGCTGATGATGAGAGAAGATGCTATGAT
>JBBUAS010000066.1:0-5269 GCA_038058555.1 Patescibacteria group bacterium
AAGCCACTGATTGATCAAACGGCCCCATAAACATTTCATAGACACGCAATGTATCCGCTCCGTATGTTTTTACAATTTCATCCGGGTTAATCACATTGCCCAAGCTTTTGGACATCTTTACTCCCCCTTCGCCCAAAATCATTCCGTGAGAAGTGCGTTTTTGATACGGCTCGGAAGTCGGCACCAGTTTCAAGTCAAAAAGGAATTTATGCCAAAAGCGGGAATACAAAAGGTGCAAAGTGGTGTGTTCCATCCCGCCGTTGTACCAATCGACTCCGCCCGTATTTCCCCCTCTCCTTGACAAGGAGAGGGGTTGGGGTGAGGTCAGCCAGTATTTCAAATTTTTCTTTGAAGCGAATTCTTTATTGTTTTTCGGATCCAAATAACGAAGATAATACCAAGAGCTCCCCGCCCAGTTCGGCATGGTATCCGTCTCTCTTCTCGCTTTGCCTTTGCATTTCGGACATTTGGTATTTACCCATTTGGAAATATTCGCCAGTGGCGATTCGCCGCTATCCGTCGGCTGATAATTTTTAACTTTCGGAAGTTCCACCGGCAAATCTTTCTCCGGCACCGGCACCCAAGTATTTGAGCAAGGACTACCCTTGCTCGTACAATAGACAACCGGTATCGGCTCGCCCCAATATCGCTGTCTCGAAAAAACCCAATCCCGGAGTTTGAATTTAGTAATCTTTTTCCCGAAATCTTCAAAACCTGCTTTTGTATAATTTTCTACAATAGGTAATTGAAATTTTTCTGCAAATTCTCTATCTCGTATATCATCCGCAGGCACCGCCATAATCGCTCCAGTGCCATAATGCGGTAAAACATAATCAGCAATCCATACAGGCAACGCCTGTGTATTAGCCGGATTGACAGCCTTAATGCCTTGTAATTCAATCCCCGTTTTTACTTTATCCGGAGCGGCGCGTTCAATTTCTGTTTCTTTTCTCGTTTTACCGACATAGTCCTCAACTTCACTCCAATTTGTAATTTGAGATTTTAACTTTTGCACCAATTTATGTTCCGGCGCCAATACCACATAGGTCGCCCCAAAAATAGTGTCTGGGCGAGTCGTAAAAACTTTTACTTTGTCTGGCGAAGGAAAAATCTCAAATTCAATTTCCGCGCCTCCGCTCCTCCCGATCCAATTCCTCTGCTGGATTTTAATTTTTTCCAAATAGTCCACCTCGTCCAAATCTTTATCGAGCCGGTCGGCATATTTGGTAATGGCCAGCATCCATTGTTCTTTTTCGCGCTTCTCGGTGTCCCCGCCGCAACGCTCGCACTTTTCATTTACCACTTCCTCGTTCGCCAAGCCGATCTTGCAAGACGGACACCAATTGATAAACATTTTCGCTTTATACGCCAAGCCTTTTTTCAAGAACTGTAAAAATATCCACTGGGTCCATTTGTAATATTTAGGATCGGTGGTATTGATTTCCCGCGACCAGTCAAAAGAGATGCCGAGCGATTTAATTTGCCTTCGAAAAGTATCGCTGTTTTTTTTCGTGACTACCCGCGGGTCCTTCCCGGTCTTAATGGCGTAGTTCTCCGTCGGCAGACCGAAGGCATCCCAGCCGATCGGGTATAAAACATTAAAACCTTCCAACCTTCTTTTTCTGGAAATTACATCCATTCCGATATAAGGGCGGGGATGCCCGACATGCAATCCGTCACCGGAGGGATACGGAAATTCGATCAGAGCATAAAACTTTTTATGCTCTGATCGCCCCGTAGTGAACTTTGTTCTACTACCGGGGCTCTGGGCCTGAAAAACTTTTTTCTTCTCCCACTCCTTCTGCCACTTTTTTTCTATCTTTAAATGATTATATTCTTTCATGTTTTTCATATATTTTGACTATAAATTCAACTTCATTATCTTCTTGGCAATTATTGGTATTTCTTTATTGAAAAATTTCTTGACAGTCTTCCAGTTCGTCTTGAAATATATTTCCGGTTCCGGATCACTTTCCGCATCTTCAAAATATACAAGAGCTTTTAAGGTATGTATCAGATTCTGATGTATCGTGTATTGCTTATTAACCCTTGAAATGATTTCAGGCAATGATTGAATATTTTGGCAAATCCAGTATAAGTCAAAGAAATCTCTCTTGCGACCGCGCTGAGAAATAGCAATTATTTTCATTACTGCTATATCCGAGGGCGTCATTATTCTGACCGTTCCATAATTGCGCGTTTCCACAGCCAGCATAAAAAAAGGATACGCTATAAAACTCATCTTTGCTCCGAAGAATTCTCCGTACAATGTTCCTTCACTCAAAGAAGTAGTCGTCCATTTACCTTGACTGGTCAATAATTTTTCAATTTTCTTCACATCAAATTTTTCCCGTTCCGTAAAAAAATCTAAGTCGACAGACCGCCGATGTCCTGCCTGTAGCGCAAGGGCAGTCCCCCCCGCCAAATACCATTTACTTCGTGAAAAAAAATTTATCTCAGCACACTTTTGCAATGCACGCAACGTTGCTTTTGGCAAAGTTTCAAAATGAAATATATTGTTACTTGTTATTTTACTAGCAACGACCATAGTGCTTTTGATCTAGGATTTAATTGAACTCTAGGAAGACGTAGTGTTTTTTTAATCATTCGTTTTGGGTAATGTTTAAACACCCAACCTGCTTCATCCGGATATCCAAATTCCAAAATACGTTCAATAATGTAACGAGCATTTTTTTTCACATCTATTTTTTTTGGATTGGTGTCCCAAAAGAGAGCCGGTCTAAATTTCATCTTTATATTGTAGCATATTTTTTGCAATAAAACCAGAGCATAATGAAAAAATGTTTCAATATTTGAATCCTCCGACGCCTTTTTTGTCTTTTTCGTCGCCGTATTGATCCCGGAAGCGCTTCCAGGATTTTTCCAGATGGAACATTTTCGTGCGCACCTCCGCATAACGACCAACGATGTCCGCAATCAAGGATTGGTCCACTTTGGATCCGTAAAACCCGGTTACGTGCTCTAGATACACGATCATCTTATTGGTTGCCGACATTGCTTTTTCCAAATAGCCGACCCCGAGCGCGAAATCCGCGAAGCGGAGGGAGTGCGACTCCGCCACGCAAAGCGGAACAAAAAGCGCGCAATCGGAGAGGCGTTCGGCATAAGAATATTTGAGCTTGACGAGAGCGGGCAGAATATTTTTTGTAATCAAAACCGAACATTCAATAGACTTCTGATAGACATCCAGATCACGAAATGTTTTAACGGGTTTTTTGGGCGTGAACGCCCCGCTGCCGAACTTGCCTCTGACTCTGCTAGCATATCCTTTGTTGTACATAGTGTTCATATTATAACAACCTTTCCCGTATTTTCTCTCGGCACTTCGACCGTGGCGCCGTCTTTGAAAGAAATGATCCGCCGGCGGGGCTTTTTTGTTTTGATCTGTAATTTTTTAACGACATGCAGAGGAAAAAACTGATAATAATCTTTTTCATCAAACCACCCGCAGACGAAATTAAAAATTCGCAAACCGGTGAGCCGTGAAAGCGCCAGCGCGTACCAGGTTAGCTGTTCTATCGGGCATTCTTTGGCCGCGTTAGGCTTGTAGTCCAGCAAATGCACGCAACCATTGCGTATCTGCACAAAATCGATATGCCCCGTCAGCAGACGGGGCAACCGCTCCCGTGCCGACTTTGTCTTGCGCGTTGAGCCATTTCCCTTAAACTCGACGAAACCGTCATCTGTCACTTTGAATTTTAGCACGTTTTCCATATGCTCCACATCTTCCCTGCGAATATATACCGGCACCTCCGTGGCCACCGTGCAAGAATCGTTGGCGATAAAAAAACGCTGGAGCGCTTCATGTCTCAATTTGTTCTCTTTCACCGATTGCAACACAAAGGCGGCCAGCTTGTTGGCAAAGTTAAATTTTGATTTCACAATCATGTCAGCGGTGCTGAATTTGCTTTTAACTTCACTCATGCGTTCCCCGTCTTGGAAATACTGGTGCGGAGTCTCGGAAGAAACGGCGTTCAAATATTCTTTGAGCCGGCGCAAATTGCGATTCCCGAATTCCATAAGCATGAGCTCCGTTTTCGGGCGGTGGTAGCGGAAATGGAAAATCTGCCGATGGGCCATGGTAACGACTTCAACCGTGTCTTTCGGCCGGCACATTTTTACCGCATAAGGACGCAATCTTTCATACCGGCAAAGTTCTTTGTATTCGGAAAGCCAGGCGGATAAGGTTTCCGGCAGAGGATTGACTTTGAATTTTTGTTTTAAAAGCGAGCAGGTTTGTTCCAGAGTAAATCCCAGATTGTAATAAGTTATTCCTTCAATGACCACATTCAACGGAAAATGCTTTCCTTTTACGTCCTGCGCGGTAAAAGTCCGACCGCATTCTTCATTCCGACACAAATAAAGCTGGACTTCCTGATAGCGATTCTTGCGCAATCCGCGCCTGACGAAATCCTTGCTTTCGCAATACGGACAGCGGACTTCCAGTACGCTTTTCGAAATCTTTTCCATATTTTTATTTTAACACAGCTTTTTCATTTCAGCCCGTATCAACCCGTTAGAAGTCGGAATCGTTATTACAACTATATCACGACTTTACTTCTAACGGGTATCACGACTTTTCCCGGTAAAAATATCATTACTTTCCCTGTTTTTGAGGTTTAGGCCGGCTATTCGTGATATAATTTTCGCGCTTTTTCGCAAATTTTTTGAAATAATTTTCCACAAATTTATTTTACGGATTTGCTTCCGGAGAAGATGCCGGAGCGGGTTCGGCTGGAAGTTCGGCAACAATTCCCGAGTCCGTATTTGTATTCGTCGTCTCTGTAACCGTATCTGTTGCGGTGGTATTAGAGGTCTCGATAGTGTCTTCAGACGCAGTCGCAGTTGTTTGATTTTCAGTAATTTGTCCGACTGTATTTTCTTCCACCGCAGATTCCATATTTCCTCCCGTATTATTTATCACCGCTCCGGTTGAATTATTGTTGATATTATTTTTATTTAATAATTCCTGAAGTTGCGCCTTGTTCACGCAGACTTCTTCAATGCATAATTCTTTGGTGGTGAGCTTATCCGAGATAACATTCGCAATTTTGAGTACGCCGTTTTCCCAGATTACCCCGTAAATATCCTTAAATTGGGCCATGATTGAGTTAAATAGCCCGATGCCGACACTGCCTTCCTGTTGAGGCAAACCTCCCAGCGCCGCGATCCTCTCGTCCAATCCTTCCACCCTCAAATTCAATTCCTGAATTCCCTTGATGGCCGGAACCACCAAGGCGGCATAATC